>NZ_JANDHW010000011.1 GCF_024330105.1 Coprobacter tertius | reverse complement strand
GGGCGTTTAGCTCAGCTGGTTCAGAGCATCTGCCTTACAAGCAGAGGGTCGGCGGTTCGAATCCGTCAACGCCCACTCTTTCATAAAAATCATATATCATCGCATCCTTTAGAGGGTGCTTTTTTTGAAGGGCGTTTAGCTCAGCTGGTTCAGAGCATCTGCCTTACAAGCAGAGGGTCGGCGGTTCGAATCCGTCAACGCCCACTTCGGGAATAAAAAAGTCACATATTTTATGTGGCTTTTTTTAATGCTTTTCAACAAAATGAGTTCCTTCACATAATTTTCTAAGAAAATAAATCACGGATACCCACTATTCGTCAATAATAAACTTTAATTTCCGACTGTTTTCTTTATCCGAACAATAAAAATATAGAATAACTTAATAATGTATCGAAATTAATAGTATTTGAGCTAAAAATTATAGCAATAAAATTTAATCCTATTATTTTTGGAACATAATTCATCACACTAATATCCATCTGAAAATGAAAAAACACAGCCTATTATTATTCATCTTACTTATTTTAGTAACACAGACAAACAAAGCGGCAGATATAATCACATTAGAAACGCTCTTAGACGAAATGATTTCTTTTGATAATGTGACAAAATTTCCTATTTATATTTCGGGGCAACAATCCAGCTACGACCGAAAATCAAAAACACCCGGTAACGCAGATTGGTTTGCCAACAGCGACGGATTCGGATGGATAAGAACAGAAGAAAACAACGGAAGAACCGAGAAAGTATTGTTCGAGCAGTCGGCCCCGGGTGTAATTACTCGTATATGGCTTACAACGAATGAAAAAAATGGAACGATCCGCTTTTATTTCGATGGAAATAAAGAGCCAGACTGGGTAATCACAGGATACGACATGACCAAATTCGGGCTACCGTGTATAGGAAAAGGATTATGTCAGCCCCATACGAGTTACCAATCAGGAACAGATACACGAGGCGGTAGTACTTTTTTCATGCCCATCCCCTATAGTAAAAGTTGCAAAGTAACCTACGAAGATCCTAAATCGGATGTACCCAGGTATTACCATTTTAATTATCGGAAATATCCCGAAAACACACAGATCGAAACATTTTCTCAAGAAGTGGCCGACAGAGCTAAAGAGAAAATAATCCTCGTCAACAACCGTCTTTTAAATCCGCCCTCTTTTGGTGGCGGAGAAGTAATAAAAAAATGTCAGGCACTCTCTGAAAACAATTCTATCGAATGCGACCTCCCCACAGGTGTACATGCCGTGAGAAGACTAAATATTTCTGTAAAAAATATAGATAATGACATTTATCAGAAAATTATGCGTCAGATAGTTATTCAAGCTGAATTTGATGGAAAAAAAACAGTGTGGGTACCCCTCAGCGATTTTTCTGGAGCCGGTTATGGAGCACCCGCCGTTAAAAGTTGGTATATGACTGCCGATGGAAGAGGAAATATAGAAAGCCGATGGATAATGCCTTATAAAAAAAATGGCAAAATAAAAATTATAAACTATTCTAAATATGAAGTAGATGTGGATGTTACAATACATATCGGGGACATCGAGTGGGATGATAATACTTTATATTTTCATTCTTCATGGAAACAGGAAGTAAAAATACCGTTCTATCCTTATTATCAGCCGGAAAAATGTAAAGATTGGAATTTTGCATACATTACAGGAAAAGGAGTATTTGTGGGCGATGTGTTATCTTTGTTTAATCACGCACCAAGTTGGTATGGCGAAGGCGATGAAAAGATATGGGTAGATGACGAAACATTCCCTTCACATTTCGGAACCGGAACCGAGGACTATTACAATTCATCCTGGGCACCCGTAGTTCCCTTCGATACTCCTTTTGGAGGAGCTCCTCGTGCCGATCTTCCCAGCTCTCACGCTTATAACACTTTCTTCAGGACAAGAAATCTCGACGGTATTCCCTTTAATCATAAATTTAAATTCGACATAGAGATGATGGGATGGCAAGAAGGAAAATCGGATTATGCAACAACTATATACTGGTACGGTGAAAAAAATGCCGAACTAAATAATACCTCCGGAATAAATGAAGTACTACGTATTATGCCTGCAAATCCTAAAGATTTTAAATATCCTAACAGTGCAGAATTCGAGACAAAAAATCCGAGTGAAAAAACGTCAAGAATATCTATCGAAACACAAGATATGAGCGGTTACACGAACGATAGATGGAGTAATTGTGCACAAACTCTTTGCCGAAACGCACAAATCAACGACTATATTAAATACACATTCAGTGGTTTTAAAAATAAAAAATATCGAGTCATGATCAGAATGACAAAAGCTATCGATTACGGGATCGTATCAGTCAGTGTAAACAATAATATCCCTGTTGTGGTAGACTGTTATAATAATGGAGTTATTAATACGGGATCGATAAACTTAGGAGATTACATACCTCAAAACGGTAATTTTGAAATTACAATTAAATTAACCGGCAAAAATACAAGTTCTACAGGAACACTTATCGGATTAGATTGTATACAAATAGTAGAAACAAATTTCAAAATGGCCATGCGATAGATTTTGAATCATTAAACCTGATCGAGACCTTCATTTTTTCAATAAAACAGTTAAAAAAATGAGGACATACATCGCAGGTAAATAGTAAATAATAAGTATAATATATTGGATGCAAATATAAGAGATTACGTAATATTTAGGGCCTAAATGTCGACAATTATATATTCACTTTATACACTACAAAAGGGTATGATTCCGGCATTATTATTATCGCAGCAAAGATCTCTTAAAATTAACTCCTGTGTAGGCATCTCTAATTTGACATAATATAAATCTTAATGGAAAAATAATATTCTTATTAAAAGAAGAACGCTCTTTAAATATTTCGAAGGAAAAAATCCCGTCTGATTTTTCATCAGACGGGAAAAATATTTCAAATTATCTTCTTTCATCATATACTCCGAATTCTGCGATCGCAGGATAACTTCCCCGTGCCTCATCGATAAGAATACGTACCTGATTGCCCCAAACTCTGTCAAAACGGTGTATTTTCGCTTTTCTATCATTTCTCCCATTAAAAATGGTTTTCCAAACACCGTTTTCCTTATACTGAAGGCGATATTTTACGATACGATCGTTCCCTTTTTCCATAATTGTTATGGTATTAAAAGGCTTTTCCCGATCGAACGTTACCTGATACCACGGAGATTTTACAGCTGGATTAGAAATCCAAGCCGAACCGAAATTATCGTCATTCCCAAAATCCATAATTTCAGAATCATAACTCCAACTGGCCTCAGCTTTTTGTTTTTTAGCGATATTACTTGAGATAATCGGAGCATCGTAAACAGGGAGCTTTTCTAAAGGGCCCTCATTCTTCCACATTTTCCCTATCTCTTTCAGTGCCGCAACAGCATTATCATCGATCAGGCCATCGCGATTAGGTGCGGCATTAAGAATAAAATTACAATAAACTTTATTCATGGGAACTATATTTTCCTTTACCATTTTCACAGGATCCTTAACCGGAGAAGATGGGAAAGACTCTTTCCAGAACCACGAATTATTAAGCGGCAAGCACGATAAAGCAGGAAGTTTGTTACTATCCTTCGATATATGCTGCCCGGCATTCTGCTCATACGACTTAATATCGGTATAGTACAATGCTTCAGCCGGATATTTTGCCGAATTCAAATCCATTACCAAACAATTAGGCTGAATTGATTTTATTAAGCGGTAAATATCCTCAAAGGGTACTTCATCATACGAAATACGAGACCAGGGAGCATCCCAACCATCGATAATAACAGCCGTAATATCTCCGTAATTGGTCAACAACTCGGTTAATTGAGCCTTTATCATATCTACATCCTCAGGTGTCACCCATCCCGGTCGTATTTTGTGATGGGTATCGAGTATCGAATAATAAAGCATTACTTTCAGGCCTTCTTTACGAAATGCATCGGCATATTCTTTTACAACATCCCTTTTAAATTTGCTTTTCATAACATTGTAATCGGTCGTCTTAGTATCCCAAATACAAAATCCGCTATGATGCTTGGTCGTTAAGCAACCATAAGACATATTTGCCGACTTTGCAGCTTTTGCCCATTGCCGACAATCGAGTTTTGCCGGATAAAACGCGTCGGCCGGCATATCCGGGTCGGGCCAGTCGGCATTTGCGAAAGTAGGAATATTAAAATGAATGAACATTCCGAAACGCAAATCCACAAACTCCTGTTGTAACTGTGTAAGAGGTTTTACTGTTTGAGCGATACTACTACTCAATGAGAAAACGATGCCTAAAATTACGATAAGGCAAAGTCTTGATTTTTTCATCTGATCAGGTTTAAACGTTAATACTCAATACCCGCTAAATGTCAATCGGGCTTTCATTTAATTATGTGATGTGTTGCAAATTTAATAAAATAATAACAGCGAAAAATCGATACGCCACTCTATAAATTTTTATTATAGGTGTTTTTAAATCTTTCAATACTTTTATAATAAACATCCAAAATAATCATAACAGTTGCATGGCAATACGAGCACAGCCTTCGGCATCGGCAAGGGCATGATGGTGTAAGGTAAAATCGATACCCAAATAGCGACAAACAGTTGGTAAACGATAATTCTCTATTGCGGCCCGAGGGATTTTCTTCCGGGCCGTTTGCAATGTACAATAGAAAGGATGTTCCGGGAAACGAATACCGTAGGCCTCGAGAGTGGCTCTTAAAACGGTTTCATCAAAAGCTTTATTATGCGCTACAAAAGGGATATCACCCACTAACGGAAAAATCTCGTTCCATACCTCTGAAAAATCCGGGGCATTACAGGTATCATTATAATATATCCCGTGAATTTCTTCCGAAAAACGGCGTATATAATAATTGGGAAGAGGTTTTACCAGCCGGTATATACTCTGCTTTATCTCTCCGTCACGAACCACAACAATCCCTATCGAGCAAATACTTGTACGGTTGTAATTGGCAGTTTCGAAATCTATAGCAGCAAAATCTTTCATCCCATAAATATTTTATCAATTCCATCTATTCTTTTTGATATACCACCATACAAAGACAACAATTGCAGCCATAAGGGCCCAAGCCATTATGTAACCGTATTTCCATTCAAGTTCAGGCATAAATTTAAAATTCATACCCCACACACCCACAACAAAGGTAAGCGGAATAAATATCGTAGCGACGACTGTTAAACGCTTCATAATCTCATTCATTCTCAAATCGTTATTCGAAAAATAAAGATCGAGCAATGCATCTACCGACTCACGGCATATTTCTATCGACTGAATAATAAATAGCAAACGATCTTCGAGATCATTCAAATACACCTTATTTTCATCCCTTATCAAACGATTTTCATTATGCAGTAAATTTTTGAAATCATCTTTTAACGGAAGTATCGATTTTTTCAATTGTAAATTATCCCGACGATTCGCCTGTATACGTTTACCGAAATCATTAGGAATATCTCCGCCAACTACGACTTCTTCCATAATTTCGATATTATCCTCGAGTGTAGCCAAAACATCTATATAATTTCCCAAAACATTATTGGCAAGCAGAAAAAATAAATAATCGGCTGAACGGGAACGTACTTTAGCAACATTTTTCCCAATTGCCTGCACTACATTATCGAATAAAGGCAAGACCGATTCCTGAAAGGAAAAAACATAATCCTCTCCAAGAACCATATATATATGTTCCTGCTGAAGTTCTTTTGCTTCGTTAAAATAAAATGTATTGATAACTAGGATCGTCTTATCATCATAAGGCTCTATTTTGGCTATATGCTGGCTGGTAAATATATCTTGTATATCGGGGGCATGCAATCCGAGGCTCTCCCCCATCTTTACAATGAGAGCCGTATCGGAAAGACCGGAAATATGTACCCAGTTCACCTCATTTTTATGAAAATAATTTTTCGGATCATCCTGTACTTTTAAATCGTGTACCGAAAACGTTGATTCGTTATACTGAATCAGTTTCACATGCGTCTCCTCTTTCCAATCTCCGGTATATACATATTCATCGATCAAAAGGTCATTCTTAGTCCCTTTTCTTTTTTTTCTAAGATTTGAAGATTGTTTATGCATATTACTATCTATTTTACAAAACGATAATTACCCGAACCAGTTTCTACGACCCAATAATCGCGATCTTTATAAACATTCCGCATTCCGTCTTGTCGATTAATTTCTCTGCAAAATTTTATCGGAACACGTATGACTGCTGAGGTATTCCCCGGTATTGTTACTTTCCAATCGAAAACAGTTTCCGATTTCCTCCATTCACTTTTTATTTCACCCGAAACAGACGAATAAGATGCTTTTACATAATCTAACCCCTCGGGAAAGCATGGAGCCATTTCTATTTTACGGAACCCGACTGTGTGTTCCGTACATTTTATACCGGCCAGGTTTTCATAATACCAAATAATAAGATCCCCCAACAACATAACATGGTTAGCCGAATTCATCGCTGGGTCGGCTGTATCACCATTCCACAACTCCCATATCGTAGTCGCTCCTTTTTTAACCATGTATCCCCAACTGGGATAAGTATCATTTACGGCTAATTTATAAGCAAGATCTTCTGCCCCATTATCCGTGAGGCCTCGCATCAAATGTTGAATACCAACGACTCCGGTACTGATATGTCCACCGAATTCTTGCTGAGTTTTCTTTATAATATTTTCAAAAACCCGTTCCTCATGCCCTGCCGGTACCAATCCCAACCTAAGGGAAAGGAGGTTAGCCGTTACCGTATTATTACCGTACGATGCGGTATGAATATCGAAAAACATTTTATTATATGCTTTTTTTATCGAATCGGCTAACAAGAGATACTCTTCTCCGTCTGCTTCGTTACCGGTCATACGCGCAAATTTGTCCATCAAATGCAAAAGATCATAAAATACACAGGTGCTGAGAATACGTCCGTCTGTTTTTCTCGATGGATCTTTTGAATGAATCAATTCTTGTGATTCGGGAGGCATACACCAGTCACCGAACTGATCCCGGACAACAATTCCATCTTTAATTCCTACTTTACGAATATGCTCTATCCAACGTTTCATCGAACCATAATGTTCTTCGATCCCGCTTTTATCTCCATATTGACGATACAACATATCAGCAATGTAAAAATAAGCCGAAGGCCAAGTCACATCATCGAAATACAATTTCCAGTAACAAGGAGATACGTCAGAAATACTTCCAGACGGTAACTGCGAATCTTCTATATCCTGCAACCATTTTTTATACAACAATGCATTTCCAAAAACAAAGCTTTCACCATACGAGCCGGTCGCCCGATCTCCAAGCCATCCCAATCTCTCATCGCGTTGCGGGCAATCGGTAGGCATCCCCCGGTAATTTCCTCGTATTCCCCAATAAGCATTTCGATAAATACGATTTATCATTTCGTTCGAAGTCTCGAAAGATCCCGTAGTCTCCATCTCATCATAAATCACTTTTCCTTTCAAAGCCGAAAGTGAAGGTATTTTCTTTACTCCTTTTATTTCGACATAACGAAAACCGTGATAAACAAAGGACGGTTCCCACGTAAACGAACCGTTTTTTGCCGGGATATAAAGGTTTCTGGCTCTTGCCGTACGCAAATTATCGATATAAAGGCTTCCATCATCTTTCAAAGTTTCAGCAAACCTAAAAGATACAGGCTCCCCGGCCTTACCCGACAATGTTACTTGTAAACGGCCTACCATATTCTGCCCCATGTCCACAATATAAGTATCGTCAGCGACTAGCTTAACCGAAACCGGACTTATTTCTTCCATCACTTTTATACAGGGAGTAGCCTGAGCACATAATTTACCTCCAGGAGATTGCATTATATCGGCAAATTCCCAACCTGAGTCATTATAACCGGCTTTATCCCAACCGGCAAACTCTTTCCGGGCATCATATTCCTCACCATCGAATTCATTATTAGCGATAACAGGCCCCTGAGAACTCGCTCTCCACGAATTGTCGGAGACGACTCTTCCGAAAGTTCCGTCATCATACTCGATTTCTAACCGAGCTTTTAACCGGGGTAATCCATAGCCTTCCATACCCGGCATCAGCCCAAAATACCGCCCGTTACCTAACACGACCGCAAGGGCATTACATCCCTTACCAATCATCCCAGTGACATCGTAAACGTTATAATAAGTCTTTACCGTATAATGAGCTGGAGCCGGAGAAAGAACAGCGTCACCTATACGAATCCCATTCAAATAAGCTTCGTAAGACCCCAGTCCACAAATATACAAAACGGCTCTCGACACTTTCTTTCGGGCATCAAATTCCTTTCTCAAATATCTTGCAGCCAAACGAGTATGTCCATCCCGAGTTTCTCCGTGATTCATCATTTTATTCACACCGATCCAATCAGCCTGCCAGTCATAGCCATCCCCCAATCCCGTCGACCATTTCTTTACATCGCTCCAGTCCGTTCTTCCTTGGTTGGTTTTCACTCTTACTTTCCAATAATAATCTTTACCCGGAGAAAGAGGTTTACCCGCATAGGGAATAAACAACATATTATCGGAAAATACTTCACCCGAATCCCATAACAGATTTTCCTGTTTTTTAAGATCGGAAGGATTTTCAGCAACAACAATCCGATAAGATTTTTGAACCAGCCCGGGGTTGTGAGAAGACAACTGCCACATAAACCTCGGTGTTTTTATCTCCAGGCCCAATGGTTCATTCTGCATCTCTACTCGTAAATTTTTCAACTTCACTCCTGCCGTTGCCAAACTAGGCAAAACAACCGACATTCCCGTACATAATACAATTAACATGTATTTTACAATACGACGCATCATCATGAATATTTTTTAAGATCGAAAACCTTTTATCAAGGAATTATTATTTTAGTAGTATATACTCTCAACGGCGTTTTCACTTTTACTATATATATTCCCGAAGAATTAATGGTCAGCTCGTTAAGGCCATCCCATAAACGTTGTCCGAGTATTGCCCTACCCGAGAGATCGAAAATTTGGAGATAAGAACCCTCCGGAGCATCGACAATCGTAAGTACATTACCCGACGCTACATACACACTCAGGTTATCTGCAAACTCTACATTCACTGAAGACGAACCGTCAAAATCCTCTCCCTTTTTATTTCCCCAAATATATTCTGCCAGTTGCGGATAATCGATAAACGGGTTACGATTCCCTTGTATCTTATATACAGCATTATTCCGATCGATCTCTTTTTTACTTACAGGATCTTCACGGCTCCATTCGAGCAACATATTCATAGCCCACTCGGTAAAAGCAGGATAAGCAGTCCCATCGAGCATATCACTACTCCAATTATACAAGTAGTCTTCATAACAGGTCACCATATAAAAATAAGTACGGGCAAAATCGCCTTTATATATATCATTCGGTTCGAAAACATCTCCTGAATATCCCGGATAAATACAAGCCCCCCAACGACTGAAATTCTGATACGAACCGGTTGCCGAAGACCCTACCTCACCGAAAGGATCATTCCCCCTCATCCCATTCACTTTACCATCGGTCGGATATAGATGATTCAAGTCGGTATACATAGGATATTCGTCATTAAACCAACTTTTGGGAAAGGAGTGCTCGCGGTTATAACAATCTCCTTCTTTTTTATAATTACCGCACTGGTTTTTCTGAAAAGTATAATTCGTAAGACTCGAATACATGTCCCATATTTTACCATCTTCCCGCAAATCGGTCTTATCAAAGGCCGACCACAGTTCTTTATAGGTCAACTCGGTATGCCTAAAAACTATCTTTCCCATAGCCGTTTTCAATTCCCGATCCGCTTTTCCGACCGCACTTTCGTAATAACCGTCGGGAATCTGAGCTGAAATAGATAAAGAAACGAAAAATAAAATTACATTTAGTAGATGTCTTTTCATACAAAACTTTTTATTTAGTTGTTAAGGAATTGAGATTAGGTATTAAGAAAATCAAAGTTAAACAAATAAAACTTACACTGGCACGACAAAACAATATTTTAACGAAAATGTCATTTGCCTTTTTTATATATTCAAGCCACACTCGCTTTTAATAAACATCCTAAAAAATAATAATGGATACATACAATATGCCCGGACTGGAAACAACTGTTAACCAAGTCCGGGCACAAAAAATATATTTACAAAAGGATATTTTTAAATCTGTTACCTAATCATTAGCCAGTTCAAGATTTCCTTTAAAACCACGCTTCTTATCTTTATAAATTTGATATCGGTAAGCAAAACAAGCGGTAATGAAATATACTCCGGTGAGTATCCACAAATTTATAAACGGTTCTCTCACCTCGCTTATACTGGCTCCGGCAGTATTGATACCGACAAATCCTTCGATACCCCATGTAGAAGGAATAATAGAGCCGATGGCTTTCCAAAACGCAGGCATGGCATACCTCGGCCACGTAATGCCCGAAATAAATAAAAACAACAACGAAGTAAAAACAAATAACAGGAAAGACGTCTCCCGCTCTCTCACAAAAACCGATAATGTCATTGCAAAAAAGACCGAAGATAACAAGAAGGGAGCCATAAATGCATATATCTCCCATTGGTTGCCCAACTGAGGGAACCTAAACATCCACGGGACTACATGTAATATATATACCGTTGGAATAATATATAAACTATAATAACAAATCGCTTTGCCAAGCACAATGTGCATCACATTATTGTGCATGCGTTCTCTACCTGAATAATAACGATGCAATTTTTTATGCTCATATACACCTCCGGCAAGCATACCTATTCCTAATATAAGGCTCTGTTGCAGAATAAGCACAAGAATAGCAGGAATAAGGAACGAACCGAATCCCGACTCCGGGTTATATAACGTAATCGAGCTATAAGGTATCGGGGCCGTAGCCATATCGGCCTGTTCGGCCGTAGCCCCCCCCAAGGCTTCTATTTGAAGTTGAGTCCCCATATCCATGGTTACATCGGTAAGCGCAATAAGAAATCCTTTATAATTGAGCAAAATGCTCATATCGGAATAAAATGTAACAACACCCTGTTCACCTCTCATAATTCGACGTTCGAAATCTTCGGGAATAAGCATAATTCCATAGCACTTCTTTTCATACATCAAGTGCTTAGCCTCATCCAAATTAGCACAATAAGATATGACTTTCGCATTGGGAGACGCATCCATATGCCTCGCAAGCTCACGACTGAGAGGAGTACGTGCATTATCTATTACCACCATAGGCACATCACGAACCAACTCGGGATTATATATTAAGGCATATAACAAAGGATAAGCGAAAGGAAGTGCAAAAAAGAATAATAAAACTCCGACGTCACGAAAAACCGCGACATATTCTTTTCTCCATATATAACATATATCGAAGAATCCTTCTTTTATCTGCTTTATTTTTTCTGATAATTTCATAATAAAAATTTTATTATTCTTTTCCCGATATTTAGGGTACATATACCTGACGCTGTAATGCCTTCTTAAGTCGCGGCAACAAGGGTAACGAAGCCACAGCAAAGAGTAATAAAGCCATATAGTGCATTCTCGAATAATACAAAGGGATACCGTTAAGAGCCTGATCGGCATAAATCAGAAAATAATGACGTAACGGAAATATATTGGTCAACAACCGGAACGGTGCATACATAGCCGGCACCGGAAATGAAAACCCGGTAATCGAGATCGCAATAATCCCAAATAAACCCGCAATACTGAGACCGACCCTCAAAGAAGGGGCAATACTCATCATAATAACCGCATAACTTTGTGCCGCAATAACAAAAAGCAACATACCTCCTAACATAGGCCAGATGCCATTATGCAGTGGAAAATGCCAGTATCCGTATAACATCGACTGGCAAAGAGCGCCTACAATGAAAAATATAATAGTCTGGGGAAGCAATTTCCCAGTCATAGCCAATATAATAGAGTTATCGGCCGTTCGGAGCCATTGCCGCGAAGTACCATGTTTTATCTCTATGCCTATGGTAAATACAGTCGTCAACAAAATAAGTAATTGCAACATACCGGGTATAAATGTATTATTCAGATAAACCGAATAATTCAACCAGGGATTTCCTAAGCCATGCATATCGGTATTTACCGGCAATAACTGCGGCATGATCTCATAATCATAATCGCCCTGAGCCAACAAAGTCTGCTGCACGATCGCTCCGGATGCAAGTACCGACATAGTCTTAAAACCTTTATACAAGAGTGAACCCGGAATATAATAAGCGTTATTGGTATAAAACGATATTTCAGGCTGACGGCCGGCCATAGCCTTTGCTTCAAATCCTTCAGGAATAACCAAAAAACCATATATCTTCCCTTGTTGCAGGGCTATTCTCGCTTCGGTATAACTATTCGGGAGGATGTTTACATGTGTAAGGCTCATCGAATTGAGTTGCCTGATAAAATTACGGGATGCCGGTGAATGATCGAGATCGACCACAGCGGTAGGTAACGAATTAGGCAAGCCTTCATCCATCAATGTCAGTAAAAATATATAACTGATCAGGGGTGCTACTATTAGGCACAGGATATATATTGGGCGAGAAGCCAGCCGCCGCATCTCCCGCACCATCACCCGCCAAATCACTTTCCCTTCTGTCTTAATCGATAACATTTGTTCTTTTTTTTACAGGAAGCAAATACTTCCTTCTTCATTGATTCAGTCTTTGATAAGTACCGACATTCCCGGACGGAAATTCTCGATCCTCTGTGTTGGACGTGCCTTAATTTCGAAAGTTTTTGCATCATATTGTCCCGTTACTTTCGTTGCCCTCCACACAGCATAAGTTCCCAGGTCTTTAATATAATATATTTTCAATGTCACCTCCTTGTTTCCTAACGCCGGAATCGTCGCCTTCAACTCTTTCCCCATCGTCAAATCTTTCAGCAATTCTTCTCGAACATTAAATGTAACCCACATTTTATTCAAGTCGAGGACATTCATAATAGGAGCCCCGGTTCCTACCAACTCACCTACATTCGGAAAAATATCTGAAATTTCTCCGTCAGAAGGAGCGATAAGATAAGAGTCGGCCAATACCGATTCTACCTGCGCGACACTTCCTTTAGCAGCCTCAACCATGGCAGCCGCCGCTTCTTTATCTTCTATCTGAGCACCGGTTTTTGCCATTTCATACTGCGACCTTGCAGCCCTTTCGGTAGCAGCCATAGCTTTATAATTAGCCTCAGCCTCATCTCGTTTCTGAGCAGAAACTACCCCTTTATTATAAAGGGCCTGCATACGATCATACGATTTTTTAGCAATGTTAAGTCCGGCCAAAGCCTTCTGCCACATATCGTGGGCGGAATTAATCACTTCAATACGAGCACCTTTATCTACTTTCATGTTCTGCGCCTTATATACACTCTCCATAGCAGCCGCTTGCATGAGTTTAGCTTCGGCATCTGATGAAAATATACGTACCAGCGTATCGCCTTTATTAACATGCTGCCCTTCTTCTACCATAAATTCTACTACACGTCCCGGCAATTTACCGGAAACCCGTATTTGAGTCGCTTCAGCCTGTCCCTGTATGATTTCGGGAGCTGGTTTCAACATAAAAAATCCGATAAGAGCCAATATCAGGATAACAATAATCAGCGCAACCAGCCCGATAGCGAGGCTTTTTTCTTTTTTTCTTTGAGGAGTATCCATTGTTATTATATTTTTTGCGTTTTTATATTCATTCGTTATTCTATTTCAGCATCCCGGTTGCCTTTTCGAGATATACATTGCACAAGCGAACATCGATTTCAGCATCGATCTTTTCCGATTGGGCTTGTAACCATGCCGTCTGCGCTTCGAGTAAATTATCGGCCGTAAGAACACCTTCTTCAAATCCGAGCTGCGCATTACGCAAATTCTCTTCGGCTTTCTCCATATTACGGCGGGTCATGTCCAATTTTTTATTCGCCTCGGTCACTTTAAAAGCAGCCTGGTTCACCTGTAATTCTATCATTTCTTTAGCATCGCTCAATTCGAGCATAGCTATATTTCTCTCAGCTTTTGCCGACTGCAACTTATAATAATTTTTCCCCCAATGAAAAATAGGGATCTTAACCATTACCCCGACATTAAAAAGTCCGTCGAATTTCTTCGAAAAGCCATTCAACAAATTCGGATTAGAGATTAAGTAGCTACCCGTAAGAGCAACATTAGGCAACATTTCGGACCGTACGACATTCTGTTTTTTACGATAAATTTCAGTCGCCAACGTCAAACTTTTTATTTCACTCCGGTTGGCATATACCTCATCCATATTAAAAACGGGAACTTTAGTTTCGGCCACAGGAACCATATTTTCATCGGCAAGTGAATACTGCAAATCTATCGGTAATCCGCATAACTGCGCAAGAACCATTTTCGAAAGGCTAAGACCGTCTTCCACCTTAGTTAAGGTAATTTGTGCTTCATTCAGTTTTACCGCAACCGTAAGGCCGTCCGATTTTGTCGCTACGCCTTCCTCGATCATCGCCTCGACGTTTTTATTCAAAGTATCGAGAAGATTCACATAACTCACTGCCAGTTTTTCTTTATATACTAAAGATACGACTTGCCAGTAAGCCTCATCGACTCTGAAAATTATATCCTTCAATGCTGTATTTTTTTGTGAAAGAGCTAATTCTTCAGCATATTTGGTAATCTGGTTGTAAGCCCTTATCTTACCGCCCATATAAATAGGCTGGGTAAGTGTTACCGCCCCGGCAAACAAATTGGTATTATCGGTACGGAAAGCATCGACTATCGAAGTACCGATACCATTTAACGGACCGGCAATATCGATCCCCAGCAAAGGAGAGAGAATCTGTGCCAATTGCGGATTGGCAGCAATAATAGGTCCCAGAACATTTTGTGCCTGCCCTTGCAAATTAGTACCAAGATTCGACAATTCCGCTTTTTGTTTGTCATTTAAAAGAGAAATTTCCTTAGAACTATACAAATACGTACCCATTACATCAATCCCCGGCAAGTAATTGGCAAATGCCGATTTTTTATCATAACCCGCCGCTTTTATCTTTTCATCGGCAATGCGTATCTGTTTATTATTGCGAATTGCCATATTTCGGCAAGAATCGAGAGAAAGTACCTTTTGTCCCATTACCTGGCCAAAACAGGCAACCAATAAACATAGGGTGATCGTTTTTTTCATTCTGCTCATTATTTGTTAAGATGTCTCTTAATTTTTCGACTTTTAGATATACATGCAATAATTGCATAAACAATCTTTTTCTGTTAAAAAAAATAGCGACTTTGCAGCCCTATTTCATCGCTGCAAATATATAGTTACCTGTTTAAAATAACAAGAATTCTATATACTTAGTTTTTAATATTTATTGTTTTTTTAAACTTACATCATGAAAAGAGAATGTAGAACGGTCTTCTACCTTTTAGCACCCCTAAAAAACAGGCCATACGTTTAAGAACGTATGGCCCGAGGTTATGGCTATCTCCTGATAACAGAAGATTATTTTTTTAATTCGAACGATTTGCTACCGATCATATAATTATCGGCAAATATATCTACCCGGTAATTTCCGGGATAAAGAAATTCCTCTACTTGCCAAAAAATACAAAGATTCATTTCTTCTCCATCATACTCGATCAACTTGCGACTCGAGTAATTTATATCTTTATCCTCATAATGGAATACAGCGGAACGATCCTTCACCAAGACGTCCCCATCGGGTTTAACTATACGTATATAAATATATTTTTCACCTACTTCGGCGGTAATGTTTTTGCCGATTGTAAAACAAACTTTCAACTGATCGGTCTTAGAGATACGTGATACGACTTTTCCCCGGCTATTTATGGGAGTAACAGATATACCCACTGCATCGAGTTTCGATGCCAGTGTAACCTGATGACTCAGCTGTTCCTTATCTTTCTGTAACTGAGAAGCTGTTTGTGCGACACGCTGATATTTTTCGGTAACCGTTTTGTTCTCTTTTTGGAGTTTCTGATTTAAAGAATTCAACGAATCGATCTGAATGATATAATTCCTCATTACACTACGCAGAGTCGCTAATTCACGCTTCAACTCATTAATTCGAGCCGAATTGGTAGATTTTACCGTACGCAATTCTTCGAGTAAACGCTGTACTTTCATTTTTTCGGCATCGAGTTTTTCCACCAACGAATCGTTATTCAGCAAAATCTTTCCACCTTCGTACTGGTCATACTGAAAAGCTAAATCGGCATATTCTTTTTCGAGCGCGTCTTTTTCTTTTTCGAGTTCGACCTGGGTTTTGAATTCAACCATTTCGGTATGCTGACGGTAAATATAATAACCGGCTCCGGCAAGAATAACAACCAAAGCCCCCACGATTACCCACACAGTATAATTCTTCTTCATATGATCAATTCTATCTAAGCAACATTAATCTCATTACAGAACGGCCACAAAGGTACGTTTTTTGTATTTCATTATCAATGCATATTAGATTTTTTAAGGTTATCTTTCTGTCGCGCCAACAAATATAATACAACGAAATGGAACACCTGTTATCTTTCTTTTCACATCAGCCGTTTCACATTTAACTATAAATACTTATCTTTGCCCAATCTATCGATTTTAAACATGTAAATGTAAAAACGTGAAAAAAATACTTTTATTTTTGGGGAATCATCCCATTATAAAAAACTTGATTTTCATTTTTATAACCATGATAGTTCTGGTAGCTATCTTGTTATATTGGCTTAATATATACACACAACACGGCAAATCGGTAACCGTACCCAACGTTCAACGTTTATCGGTACAGGATGCAGCCCCGATACTCGCACATAATCATTTACGGTACGAGATCATCGACTCGATATATGTATCGGGAGCGGCTCCCGGCAGCATCCTCGAGCAAATCCCCCAAGAAGGACTAAAAGTAAAAGAAGGCCGTACGATATTTCTTACCATAAACGCAACCTCAGCACGAAAAATTTCCATACCGGATGTCAAAGATATGTCGTTGAGACAAGCTTCAGCGCTGCTCATCGCACAAGGTTTTCCCGAGCCCGATATACAATATGTCTCTTCTGAATATAAAGATCTTGTTTTGGGTGTGAGTTTAAACGGAAAAAATATGGAAAGAGGAGCTAAACTAAGTGCCGATACACATCTTACCCTACTCGTAGGTGATGGTTATGCCGTCTCTCCTGCCGATAGTCTTTTAAACGATTCGCTTTCTACACAGACCGAGGAGGGCTGGCTCGAATAAGATGGAGGAAAAGACCAACAAAGAAGAAGAATTATTAGACGATACCGAGCTCATCGATGAAGAGCTTCCGGGCCTGTATGAACATTATCGGTTTGTGGCCGACAAAGGTCAGACCTTACTCCGCATAGATAAATTTCTGACTGCACGTATCGAACATGTATCCCGTAATCGCATACAAATGGCCGCCGAGGCAGGGTGTATACTTGTAAACGGTAAACCGGTAAAATCGAACTATCGTGTAAAACCGGCCGATACGGTCTCGATCGTTATGGACCGCCCCAAATACGAACTCGAAATCATCCCCGAAGACATCCCTTTAAATATCGTATATGAAGACAACGAATTGCTGGTAGTGAATAAGCCGGCAGGACTTGTCGTACATCCTGGTCACGGGAACTATTCAGGAACTCTCGTAAACGCTTTGGCATACCACTTTCGTAATCATCCCGATTTCGATGTCTCCGATCCTCGTCTCGGACTTGTACACCGTATCGACAAAGACACTTCGGGACTCTTGGTTATCGCTAAAACACCCGAAGCAAAAACCCATTTAGGGACACAATTCTTCAACAAAACCACTCAACGAAAATATCTTGCAGTGGTATGGGGAGTTCCACCGGAAGATGAAGGCCGTATAGAAGGGAATATAGGTCGCAGCCTGAAAGACCGGTTACAAATGGCTGTTTTCCCCGATGGAGATCACGGAAAAACGGCTGTTACTCATTATAAAGTCATTGAAAAAATGGGATATGTGTCTACGGTAGAATGTCGTCTCGAAACCGGACGTACCCATCAAATCAGGGTACACATGAAATATATCGGGCATCCCCTATTCAATGATGCTCGTTATGGGGGTAACGAGATACTGAAAGGAACTACTTTTACGAAGTATAAACAATTTGTAAATAATTGTTTCAGTATTTGCCCTCGTCAGGCTCTACATGCCCGCACGCTGGGTTTCGTACATCCTAAAACAGGGAAAGAAATGTTTTTCGATTCAGAAATACCCGAAGACATGGGTCAATTGATCGAAAAATGGAGAAATTATATGATAAACAGAGAAATTTCCTGATATTTCAGGAGGATATATCAATTTTTATAGGTAAATTTATATTTGATTAAAAATGAGTAAGTGCAAAATAGCCATTATCGCCGGAGGAGATTCTTCGGAGATTGTCGTTTCGCTAAGAAGCGCACAAGGTATATATTCGTTTTTAGATCATGACCGTTACGAAGCCTATATCGTAAAGCTGAAAAAATCAGACTGGCATGTAGATCTTCCCGATGGAAAAACGGCCCCGATCGACAAAAACGACTTCAGTTTCGTTTGGGAAGGCAAACGAATACGTTTCGATCTGGCATATATTACCATACACGGTACTCCTGGTGAGAACGGACTTTTACAAGGCTATTTCGAACTTATCGGGCTACCCTATTCCTGCTGTGGAGTATTGGCCGCCGCACTTACTTTTAATAAATACATGTGTAATCATTACCTGCATGCTTTCGATATACCTATCGCAAGATCGATATTATTAAGAGCTGGAGAAAGCATCAGTAACGATGACGTCGTGTCTCGTATCGGGCTACCCTGTTTTATTAAGCCTAATGTAGGGGGGTCGAGTTTCGGAACGACTAAGGTAAAAGAAACAGATCAGATACAACCGGCCATAGCGCATGCTTTTGAGGAAGGAGAAGAAGTTATTATCGAATCTTTCATGAAAGGAACTGAAATAACTTGCGGATGTTACAAAACAAGGCAACACGAAGTCGTTTTCCCGATCACCGAGGTAATAAGTAAAAACGAATTTTTCGATTATGAAGCAAAATATACCGCTTCAAAAGTCAGCGAAATCACCCCGGCCCGCATTTCGGAGGAAATTGCGTCTTCGGTAAAAGCAACAACATCTCGCATCTACGATATTATCGGTTGCAAAGGAATTATTCGCGTCGATTATATCATCATCGGAAACACTCCGTATCTGCTCGAGGTAAACACGACACCGGGCATGACCGCAACCAGCTTTATACCCCAACAAGTAAAAGCTGCAGGTCTCGAGATAAAAGATGTAATGACCGACATTATCGAAAATGAATTGACACAACGTTAACCGAAACACGTTAAGAACGATAGTTTTTATGAAAAAATATCTTGACTTTGACGAAATACGTCCCTTTTACGACGAAGAGCTACCCGAAATTATTCCTTCGGTTATAGCCGAACCCGGATTTAAACACGCGATAGAATACATAATGCCCGGCGTCGATTATAAACAATTTTGTGATACGATGCTGTCATGCACTTCTAAAAAAGATTTTCAAAGTAAACTTGCCGTTCCCTTCCTGTACAGACTTGTTAAGGCTTCTACCACGGGAGTAGACGCTTCCGGATTCGAATATCTCGACCATTCGGAAAGTTACACCTTCATGTCGAACCATCGCGATATCGTACTCGACGCTTCGTTTCTAAATATCATGCTCATCGAACACGGTTTCGAGACGAGTGAAGTGGCTATTGGAGACAATCTACTGATATACCCTTGGATATCGAACCTGGTACGTATCAATAAAAGCGTGATCGTTAACCGGGATGTCCCCGTCAGGAAAATGCTCGAAGTGTCACGCAGGCTTTCAAATTATATCAACTTCGCAATAAAAATAAAACACCAGTCTCTCTGGATTGCCCAAAGAGAAGGTAGAGCTAAAGATTCTGATGACAGGACTCAAGAAAGCGTTATAAAAATGCTGAATCTCGGAGGTGGAAGTTCCGATGTAAAAACAAATATCATGGGAGTAAATATCGTACCCGTTTCTATCTCGTACGAGTACGATCCTTGCGATTTTTTAAAGGCCCGCGAATTTCAACTAAAAAGAGATTGTCCCGATTATAAAAAGACTCCGCACGACGACTTGCTAAATATGGAAACCGGCATTCTCGGACAAAAAGGCCATATACATTTCGCTATGTCCGAACCGTTGAATAAACGACTTGCAGAAATTACCGAGAATCTCGATAAAACTGAAATGATCGCCCGCATCACCCATCTAATCGACCATGCCATACACTCTAACTATATGATTTATCCCATCAATTATATTGCTTACGACATGTTATACGATGAGGAACGATTTGCGAAAAACTATATGCCGGAAGAAAAAAACAATTTTATAAATTATATACAAGGACAAATAGATAAAATAACCGATATCCCTGACAAAGACGAAAATTTCCTGCGTAAAAAAATGCTGGAAATGTATTCTAATCCTTTAAAGAACAAACTATCCGCAAGTAATAGTTTATAAATACCAATATTTGTTAATATATTATTAAAACAGACTAATATATCGGGATTTTATTTTTTTAAAATATTAATATTAGACATGCCATTTTTTTCTAATTCATTTGTATATTTGTAGAGATTAAAAAGTTCTTTTAGTATATGGTATTGTCAAAAATAGTCTCTTTTGGGTTGTGAAACCATTCAGATACTATTTCTTAAAACTCTTAGACACCTTATGAAGAATTATAATTTTGAACTCTAAACCATATCATTGAAAGAACTATAGTACGAGCCGGAATTGAAAACTCTCAATTCCGGCTCTTTTCATATTATTTTTATGCATCCGCACTCCTCTGTATTACATTTTTTTTAAGAAAAAGGAACGAAATCTCTTTCCCATATATTAAAACAGGACAGCCCGTCACCGGACTGTCCTGCCACATATACAGTTAGAAAATATCGCTTATTTGGCTTCCCATCCGAGTGCACTGGCACCCAAAACAGCAGCATCGCTTTCTTTCAGCTCAGAAAGCATAACTTTCACCTTGTTCTTAAATATATTAAGCATATTTCTCTCCATAGCTTCACAAATCGGTTTCATAATAAGGTCCCCCGATTTAGCCAAACCGCCGAAAAGAATAATCGCTTTAGGACTCGAAAATGCGACGAAATCAGCAAAAGCCTCACCAAGTATGGTGCCGGTATATTCAAATATTTCTGCCGCCATTTTATCTCCCTTAACTGCCGCATCATATACATCCTTAGATGTAATATCCTGAATAGGAATTTGACGCAAAAGACTGTCATCTTTACGTATTTCGAGAAATTCGCGAGCTGTACGCGCCACTCCGGTAGCAGACGTATAAGCTTCGAGACAGCCGGTACGTCCGCATCCGCATAAGCGACCGTTATTACGACGTACAATTGTATGGCCGAGCTCTCCGGCAAATCCGTCGTGCCCATAAACAAGTTGTCCGTTTATGACAATACCGCTACCTACACCTGTTCCTAAAGTGATCATGATAAAATCCTTCAATCCGCGTGCCGCACCATACGTCATTTCTCCGATTGCGGCAGCATTCGCATCATTAGTAAGAGCAGCAGGAATACCCATGCGGTCGGAAATCATCTGAGCCAACGGTATTACACCTCTCCAAGGCAAGTTCGGCGCAAACTCGATCGTCCCGCTAAAATAATTACCATTAGGAGCGCCAATACCGATTCCCATAATTTTATCGGTGGCATTTTCCGACTCCAAAAGTTTAGTCAGTTCTGCAGTCAGATCCTCAACATAATCTTCAACTTTATTATATTTCTGCGTTTTGATAGAACCACTTGCAATTACGGTTCCACGGGCATCGACAATGCCAAATACAGAATTGGTTCCACCAATATCTATACCCACTACATATGGTTTACTCATGGTCATTTTGTGTGTTATGTTATAATTAAGTATCGCAAAGTTAAGAGAATCTTCTTTTATTTCTGCGATAAATAAAAAAAATCCGGTATCGATTCTGTTATTTTTTTGCAAAACGATTGTAATAAAATAGTCAGACATCGTATTTTGCAATGTCGAGATAGCAAAATAAGAGAAAAGAATTGCGGCATTAGGATTTATATTGTATATTTGCATCGCAAAAACAGCACATTTTAGCATTTAATGTGCACCTTTTTGCCCATAAATAAATCAATAAATTATGAGTAACAATTTATTAAAAGGTAAAAAAGGCATCATTTTCGGTGCGCTCAATGAAATGTCTATCGCATGGAAAGTCGCCGAGAGGGCAGTTGAAGAAGGTGCGATCATTACTTTAAGCAATACACCCGTCGCCGTACGTATGGGTGAAGTTAGCGAACTGGCAAAAAAAACGAATGCCGAAGTGATTCCGGCCGATGCCACTAACGTAGAAGATCTCGAAACCGTCTTTTCCCGCTCGATGGAAATTCTGGGCGGTAAAATAGATTTTGTACTGCACTCGATAGGAATGTCTCCTAACGTACGTAAAAAACGCCCGTACGATGATCTCGACTACGATATGCTCAATAAAACGCTCGATATATCGGCCATTTCATTTCATAAAATGTTGCAGGTAGCGAAAAAAATGGACGCCATCGCCCCAAACGGGTCGGTAATCGCCCTATCGTATGTAGCTGCACAACGTACCCTTTTCGGATATAACGATATGGCCGATGCCAAAGCGCTTCTCGAATCGATAGCACGCAGTTTCGGTTACATCTACGGCCGGGAAAAAGGAGTGCGCATTAATACGATCTCCCAGTCGCCTACCATGACTACCGCCGGTAGCGGAGTAAAAGGCATGGAGTCGCTGATGGATTTTTCGGACCGTATGTCTCCTTTAGGCAATGCCTCGGCCGCTGAATGCGCGGACTATTGTATCGTCATGTTCTCCGACCTCACCCGTAAGGTTACCATGCAGAATCTTTACCACGACGGCGGATTCTCGAGTATGGGTATGAGCTTACGTGCCATGACCCAATACAACAAGAGTTTCGATGAATACCGCAATGAGAAAGGCGATATTTGTTACGGATAAATTATATACACAAACTTTATAAACAAAAAACGGGGAGGTAAATTCTGAAACCTCCCCGTTTTTTATCCATTTTATAACTTTATATTTTTGCCGGCAAAACAGGTTGTTCTTTCTGCTCCTGTTTAAACTTCGAAATGCTTTGAAGCAGTTTATCGGCAAAAGGAAACGACCCGTTTTCGAGCAACATCTCGAGTGTAATCTGCCCCATGCGAAATAATTCGAGCAGGAAATCATTAGATGCCAGGCGATATACCGGCGAAGAAACAGATTGCGCCAGAGTAAGATCAAATTCGGCATTACGCACCTTACCGGGAGAATAATTCTCCGGCTCGATACTATCTCCGGCAATCTTCCTGTAACGTTCTGCCGTATAGTACTGCTGTATCACCTTCATAATTTTCGTATCCCTGTCTTCTCTGAATGTTTTATATGACTCGAACAAATCCACCAAATTAGTACTTCCGTTTTGCGTTTGCATAGCATATAAAGAGGCCGGAGTGGAAGCCGACGGCGTTTTTCCCTGCATTGCCCCATGTACCCCCGATATATCATCGAGTAATCGCATCTGCAAATTCAACAACTCATAGGCTCCTACATTCGTAGCATTTACCGCAATTTGCTGAGGCAACGGTGCACCGGGGCGAGGCTTAAACAATATAACGCCGTTATACCGGGTCCATTCTTCCGCAACATCTTCAATAGTCATTCCATCGGGAATTTGATCCTCGGGAAACAGCAATACCCCTTTTGCACTCGATCCCATAATAAAATCGACCATCGTTATCAACCGATTGATATAACGTTGCTGATCGATTATATCCTCAACGAACGAATGGATTTCACCATCGACTAACGGATATAATTTAAATACATAAGGATGTTCTCCATGCCAATAGGGAGTTTCTCCCTCGTCGAGGATATCTCCGAAAGGAGTAAAAAAACGGTAATACCAAAACCGGTCAATAAACCATTCTATCGAAATAGTGGAGTCATCGCCCGAAAGACCCGCCTCTTTACGGCGATTATTTTCGGCCTCGATACCGGGCAAAGAAGACAACTCTGCCTTAAAATACTCTCCTTTAAGCCGGTCGTGACATTTTATACGCTCCCGACTTTCGAGACGCCAAACTTCGATTACCCGGCAGAGATGCGGATCGGAAGGAACTAAAAAATCGAGCCGGTCGATACGCTCAGAGGTTAGATTTTCAAAACATCCACAAATTTCCGTTTCATTCGCATGACTATATAATTCTCTCAACCAAGCCGCTTTCCGAGGCGAACCGCCGGAAAAACGGGAAACCACATCGGCTACAGGGACATCATGCAATTCACCTATAAGAGAACAATCCCAATGGCGACTGTCTTCCATCATATTAAAAAATATACGATTGGGATTTATCTCATCCACCCAAACATCCATTTTATCCCTACGCCAGCCATAACCCACTTTATGAAAACAACTTCCCGAAATAAGAAACTCCTCTATCGTACGGCCATCGAGTTCCCACAACCGATTATGTTGATAAGCATATTGCATCGCCGTACTCATAAGTTCCCCTAATTGCTGTTCTTCCCGATCACGCGCAATACATACCGGTTCAGTTTGAGTCCCCCTGAATTGCCCCACGACATTTTTCACCAACTGTCTTATCATATTATTTTTCAAAGGAATTTTCCCCTGTTCTTTCAGATATTGTTCTTCAGTCAGTGTTCTCCCATCGGGTAAAGTCACTTTATCATTCCATTGTTTTCCAAAAGTATAATCCCTTCCTCGCATTCTCTTCTCCCGATATTCATCGAGACTTTCCCACGTATTTTTCGCTTGCAATAAAATCTCGTACTGCCTGTTATCAGGTTTTGGAACCTCATCGGTTTTCACTTCTTTTTTACTACCTCCCGTTATCCGCAGTTTGCGGTTAAGGGTCCGATCAGCTTTTTTTTTCATATCCTATCTGTTTTTTAGATTCATAATTATCTCTCGCAAATAAACAGGTTAAGAAAATATAGCCTATGCGATAACTGAAAATAACATTATGTTCTCTTTTTTTAAATATCACATTTAGCCTATAAGCAACCGGCATACATTTACACAAAAAAACTATTATGGAACAGAACAGACTCACCATCAAAGGAATGTCACACATCATTCCTCCCGAATTTTCGGAGGACGGAGAATGCAGTCGGATAATGAATCTGAGAAGCAAAAACGGTATATGGGAAACAACTGGATTACCGGAGGAAATCTATAAAATAAAAGATACGAACCGGGAAATAATCGCAATACACTCCAATGAAGGCTATGTACATTATATATCTTACGACGGAAACAGTTTGTGGTTCGAAGCCGAAGAGAAAGACGGAGTTATAGTAGAAACAAACCTGTTGTTATGCCAACAGGCCGATATACGCAAAGTCGAACCGATAGGAAATACCTTAACGGTAATCGCCGCCGATAAAATTTCATATCTCTTATTTAAAGACGGAGAATACCGATGGTTTGACGGCCTTCCCGAATTACCGGAAATAATATTCTATATGAATGAAAAACGTACCGAAACCGAATACTGTCAAGGTTATACACTCGTAAACCAAATACAAAGCTCAGAAGGACATATAGTCTCCGAGACCGACCGTACGAATTTATCCCAATACTACTATGGTACGTACAGCATCTGCAGAACGAGATTGAAAAAAGAAGGATACTTCGCGCATCCTTTCATGATAAGATACGCCATACGCTTGTATGACGGTTCTTATATTCTTCCATCTCCTCCAATACCGCTGGCTCCTCCCCAAAGTATTTATCAAATGAACGACATACAATGCATATGTAATGTCGACGGAAACGACAATGTTTCCACTATTCAAGGGAATAATGTATCTATTTCGGGATATCGCTTATATTATCGGATCGAATCTTTCGACCTGGCAGCCTGGAAAGATATAATTAGCAGTATCGATGTATTTATTTCAGACGAAATTCCGATTGTAAAACAAGAAGGGTTCGGTTCTGAAAAAGACAAAGGATATCATTATGAAATACAAAATATCGGAGGTAAAAATACCCGTGTACTTTGTTTCGACCTGCCACAACTCACTAATGATGAAATAAAGGAAAGGATATTAAATGAAGAGGTATTTTACCATATCGCGACATTTTCAGATCTCGAAAATATGAAACCGGACAGTTCGGGGCAAGTACCGTTCCAATGCGATTATGAAAATATCACTCAACAAAAACGCCTGATCCCCGACAATACGTCACATCACTCGCTTTCAGCCTCCGTTTCCTACGCATATAATCAGCGGTTGCATTTAGGAGACGTGTACACACGACTATTCAGCGGATTCAGACCGGTACAGTTTTCGACTGCTCAATTAGAATACAATGGTATAAAAACCGAATCGTATATCTTCACAGGAGGATATGTAAAAGTTTTCCTGCATGGTCTCGAAGGTGACAGTGAAGTTTTTTGTACCATACCCCGGCTCACTCCGGTAAAAAGTCTCGTACCGTTTATTTCATACCCCGATCAAAGAGCATACAAAATGGAAATTAATTGTACCGACCGGGAAACAGGACATAGCATTCGAAAAACTTTCGACCTGAAATCATCTACGCACCATAATCTCGCTTATTATTATTCAGAGGGATTGGTCCCCATTAATCTCGATATAGAAAATCTGGATTCCGGAACTCCCGAGCCCGAAACACAGGAAAAGAACGTAATATGGGAAGTTCCCAATAAGCTTATCGTATCCAAAACCTATAATCCGTTCGTTTTCCCCGAAGAGCAAACTTACACTCTTTCAAACGGGAGGATTACAGGGATTGTTTCTTCTACAGCTGCCCTTTCTCAAGGGCAATACGGGGAATTTCCCCTCTATATTTTTACCACAGAAGGGATATGGGCTCTCCAAACCGGAAACAACGGAATCGTTTACTCGGGGCAACATCCGGTCAACCGGGAAGTGGCCTTGTCTCCCGATGCGATTATCCCAGTAGACAATGCCATAGTATACATTTCACGACAAGGAATTATGCTTCTTCAAGGTTCGGAATCGCAATTGTTATATCCGGTCTTTCAAGAAATATCCGACCGCTTACCCGATAACGATTATTTATTCCTACCGGATGAGGTACAGGATGTCGTTGAAAACAATATCGGGACAGGCGATTTTTTAAAAAAATGTACCGGAGGCTACCTATACCCTCGGCAAGAAATCATTTTTTCCCATCCCGATTACGATTTCGTATATGTATTTATGCTTAACGAAAGAAGCTTCTACCGGCGTAATCTGCAAGTTTCATATCTGAGATCTTTTTATCCCGATTTACTGGCTGGAAGCAAAGAAGGAGAAATATACAATCTTTGTAACGAAAC
The DNA here is from genome assembly GCF_024330105.1 of Coprobacter tertius. Taxonomy (NCBI): domain Bacteria; kingdom Pseudomonadati; phylum Bacteroidota; class Bacteroidia; order Bacteroidales; family Barnesiellaceae; genus Coprobacter; species Coprobacter tertius. The sequence continues at coordinate 69,232 of NZ_JANDHW010000011.1, read as the reverse complement.
TGAGGGAAATCAGCAAATAGCCCTCATAACCCGGGCTATAAAATTGGTTCCCGATATATATTCACGATGGAGACAAATATTTATCAGAGGAGATTTCGAAGATACAGACCTCTCCGTTTCGCTTTGGGGATCGAACCGGGCCAACGGCCGCTATTACTGTTTAAATCACAGCATCGTCAACCATAAAGCTCCAAACGGGATACCATTGAAGATGCTGTCTCCAGCTTATAAATTCCACAGGCTGGCGATTACGGGTGAAACCCGAAAACCGTTGCACATCGACGCCATAGATATACAATACGAAACGATTTTAGCTAATAAATTACGCTGATCGACAGCATGGATAACAAATAGAGAGGAAGCCATTCAGAACATCTGAGAAACGCGTTTGACGGCAGCTACAAAAGCGTCGGCTTCTTCTTTTGTATTGTACATGGCAAACGATGCCCTTACCGTACCTTCAACGCCCAATCTCTCCATTAAAGGTTGAGCGCAATGATGCCCGGTACGCACGGCAATTCCCAGCTTATCGAGCAACATGCCCATATCGTAATGATGAATATCTCCTACCTGAAACGATATAACAGAACTTTTATGAGGAGCGGTTCCGAAAATCCGAATATTTTCTATTTCAAGTAATCGGTTTGTCGCATATCTCAACAGCTCGTTCTCGTGAACTTCAATACGATCTATACCTACTGACGATATATAATCGAGGGCAGTAGCAAAGGCTGTAGTACCGATATAATCGGGGGTACCCGCCTCAAATTTATACGGCAACTCATTAAACGTCGTTTTCTCGAACGAAACATGTCCGATCATTTCTCCTCCTCCCTGATAAGGAGGCATTTTTTCAAGCCATTTTTCTTTTCCATATAACACCCCGATTCCGGTAGGTCCATACATTTTATGAGCGGAAAATACATAAAAATCAACATCGAGATCTTTTACATCGACAGCAGAGTGCGGAACAGCCTGAGCGCCATCGATCATCACCGGAACCTCTCTCTTATGAGCTTCGGCAATGATCTCTTTAACCGGATTTATAGTACCTAACACATTAGAAACATGGGTTAGAGAAACCAGCCGTGTCTTCTCACTGAAAATATTTCGGTAAGCCTCCATATCGAGCTCGCCATTATCGAGAACCGGCACCACTTTAAGTACAATTTTCTTCCTATTTTGTAAAAGCTGCCAAGGCACGATATTAGCATGATGCTCCATTTGGGAGATAATCACTTCATCCCCTTCTTTCAGAAATTCTTCTCCGTACGAAGAAACCACCAAATTAATAGCCTCGGTCGTTCCTCGTGTAAAGATAATTTCATGCGCATGCTCGGCACCGATAAACTGTTGTACTTTGCGCCGAGCTTGTTCATGTGCCTCAGTGGCTTCCTGGCTCAGAAAATGTACACCCCGGTGCACATTCGCATTGGTATGATAATACCCCTCTGCAATTTTATCGACCACGCACACCGGTTTTTGAGTCGTCGCAGCATTATCGAGATATACCAATGGTTTGCCATAAACCTGTCTTTCGAGGATAGGAAAATTCCTACGGATAATTTCAGTATCGAGCATATCATTATTTTTTTTAACAGCAAACATTACATCCGGCACATTTTGCCAGTTCTCCCCGAAATCTTTTTTCTACCAATAAGCGTAAACGGTCTTTCAAAGCATCGAGCCGTACGTTTTCGATTACATCATTCATAAAAGCAAACATCAGCAACATCCTGGCTTCAGCCTCAGGGATACCGCGTGATCGCAAATAGAATAATGCGTTCTGATCGAGTTGCCCCACTGTAGCTCCATGGCTACATTTTACATCATCAGCATATATTTCGAGCTGGGGTTTAGTATACATACGAGCCTCGGGAGTCGCACATATATTTTTATTACTCTGATACGCTGTCGTTTTCTGAGCGTCCTGTCTTACCAAGATACGTCCGCTAAACGATCCCTGTGATGCACCGCTAAGTACATATTTAAACAATTCGTTACTATGGCAATTGGGAACTGCGTGATCGATAAAAGTAAAGTTATCTACCGATTCCCGCTTATCGGCGATTGCCATACCACAAAGAGCCGATTCTGCATATTCCCCCGACAGTGTAATATAATAATTGTTCCGTGTAACGCCATTATGCAGAGTAATACCATTGACAAGAACATTGGAACCCTCGTGCTGATCTACAAAAACAGAGGAAAACCGACTGGTATTTAAAGACGATTCTTCTATATCGTAATAATCGAATACAGCCTGTTCCCCTACAAATATCTCAGTTACTTCCGATGTCAGAAAATTCGCTTTATCCATTGTATGATCACAAACAAGAAGTTTGGCCCGGGAGTTCTTTTCAAGAATGATCAGTAGCCGACGATTTACCATAAAATCTTTCGCCCCCCTGAGAATATTTACAAGCTGAATAGGTTTTTCTATAACTACCCCTTCAGGCACATACAAGAAAAAACCATCTTGTACAAAAGCCGTATTCAACGCTACGGTTCCATCTTTTCCCGTACCTGCCAATTTACCGTAATACCGTTGCACAAGTTCGGGATGGGACATAGCCACTTCACGAAGACTGCCAGCCAAAACACCTTCGGGCAACTTCTCACAAACATTGTGGGGATCCACAAAACTGTCGTTCACCACAAAATACAGCAAAGTACTTAAATTCGGCACATCACAACGAAAAACTTCATTTGCATTTACCGGAATTTGCAATCGATTGAGATTCAATCCGAAATCGAGAGAAAACGCAGCCGGGACATCCGTATATTTATAGTTTTCCGATGTTACTTTCGGAAAGCCGATTCGGGAAAAATCAGCTATCGCCTTCTCCCGCAAAGCATTCAGCACAGGAGCCGAATGACGATCGATCAACGAAGAGCACTGCCCGAATAAATCGATATATTGTTTTTCTGAATTCATTGTTTTTCTGCCTCCGATCCTTTTTCGTCAATTTCTTTTTTGATCCAATCATAACCTTTTTCTTCCAGTTCGAGAGCTAACTCAGGACCGCCCGAGCGAACAATGCGGCCTTTGTAAAGAACATGAACAAAATCGGGCTGTATATAATCGAGCAAACGCTGATAATGTGTAATCACAATAGTCGCATTCTTTTCGGATTTTAGTTTATTCACCCCTTCCGCAACAATGCGCAAAGCATCTATATCGAGACCGCTATCGGTTTCATCAAGTATCGACAGTCTCGGTTCGAGCATCGCCATCTGGAAAATTTCGTTTCTTTTTTTCTCACCCCCTGAAAATCCTTCGTTCACAGAGCGGCTGGCCAGTTTATTATCGAGCTCTACTATCTCGCGTTTCTCGCGCATCATACGCAAGAAATCGGTTGCCGAAAGCGGCTCGAGTCCTTTATATTTACGTTGTTCGTTTACAGCCGCCCGCATAAAATTTACCATACTCACTCCGGGTATTTCCACCGGATATTGAAAGCTCAGAAATATTCCTTCATGGGAACGATCCTCAGGAGAAAGTTCCAATAAATTTTTACCATAAAACTCTACAGAACCTCTCGTTACTTCATAAGCCGGATTTCCGGTAAGAACTGCCGACAACGTACTCTTTCCCGAACCGTTAGGTCCCATAATAGCATGTACCTCACCCGGTTTTACCGTAAGGTCGATACCCTTTAATATTTCTTTGCCGTTTATATCGGCATGAAGGTCTTTTATCTGTAACATGATGTGTATGTTTTAAATTTATTGATGTATTTTAGCATCATCCGACCGACCCTTCGAGCGAAATCTGCAATAATTTTTGTGCCTCTACAGCAAATTCCATCGGTAATTTATTCATTACCTCTTTCGCGTACCCGTTTACGATAAGCCCCACGGCATCTTCGGTAGAAATTCCCCGTTGATTACAGTAAAAAACCTGGTCTTCACTGATCTTAGACGTGGTTGCCTCATGTTCGACAATTGCAGAATCGTTACGAATATCCATATAAGGAAACGTATGTGCGCCACAAGTAGAACTCAACAACAAACTATCGCATTGAGTGAAATTACGAGCATTTTCAGCCTTTGAACTTATTCTTACCAATCCGCGATAACTGTTCTGGCTATGACCGGCAGAAATACCTTTCGAAACGATGGTACTACGGGTATTTTTACCTATATGTATCATTTTGGTACCGGTATCGGCCTGTTGATAATTGTTGGTAACAGCAACCGAGTAGAATTCTCCGATAGAATTATCTCCAGAAAGGATACAACTGGGATATTTCCAAGTAATTGCAGAGCCGGTTTCTACTTGTGTCCAGGATAATTTAGAGTGATCCCCTTTACATAATCCCCGTTTTGTCACAAAATTATAAATGCCACCGTTACCCTCCTTATCTCCTGGGTACCAATTCTGTACTGTCGAATACTTTACTTCTGCGCGATCATGTACGACGATTTCCACAATAGCGGCGTGTAACTGGTTCTCATCCCTCATAGGAGCAGTACATCCTTCGAGATAACTCACATAGCTATCGTCATCGGCCACGATGAGCGTACGCTCAAACTGTCCGGTGTTTGCTGCATTGATACGAAAATAGGTAGATAACTCCATCGGACAACGTACACCTTTGGGTATATACACAAAAGAGCCGTCACTGAAAACAGCAGAGTTAAGAGCAGCAAAAAAATTGTCCCGATAGGATACCACCGAACCGAGATATTTTTTCACCAGGTCGGGATAATCTTTCACAGCTTCACTAAACGAACAAAAAATTACGCCCAGTTCAGCCAGTTTTTCGCGAAACGTTGTCTTTACCGAAACACTATCCATAACAGCATCCACAGCCATACCCGACAATACCATCTGCTCTTCCAAAGGAATACCCAGCTTATTAAAAGTCTTCAATAATTCGGGATCTACCTCATCGAGGCTTTTAGGACCTTCTTTCTTTTTCGGAGCGGCATAATAGCTGATTGCCTGATAATCGATAACAGGAATATCGAGATGCGCCCAATGAGGCATACTCATTGTTTTCCAATGGTCAAATGCTTTTAAACGAAATTCGAGCAACCATTCCGGTTCATTCTTTTTCGACGAAATTAACCGGATGACTTCCTCATTGAGCCCTTTAGGTATTACTTCGGTATCGATATCGGTTACAAAACCGTATTTATATTCTCCTGAAGTAACATCATCGAGTATCTGGTTCGAATCATTTTGTTTCATAATTCAATTTTCTATGTAAAACAGGTATTATCCGTAAACAATATCCTGTCGGCTTTAGTTTTACTCAGCCATTTATTATTCATTCTTTTTTACTTACCGGAAACAGCCAGTGAAAAAAGGGTCGGAGCCACTTCTCTGACGCAGGCATAAAAGTAAGAATTTTCTTTCTTACTCTTACTCATCCAATGCGAATCTCTATCGATAAACTCGTATATATTAATGAATATGCTAATTATCAATACATATTTAAATACAGAAAATACTGCACCCGCCAACCGGTCTAAAAATCCCAACTGAACCCATCTTACTACTCGTAAACAAAAATAAGCGATAAGACGGCCAACTAAATAAATCACCAGAAAAGTAAGCAGATAAGCAAGTGAATGGCTGATAGATAACGGAACATCGAAAAGTCCGATAAGTAAAGTTTCGGTGAAATTGCCGAACAAATACGATCCTACTATCGCCAATACCAGACTGGCGAGCGAACCGATTTGCCTTACCAGACCTCTCATCAGGCCCGATATGATACCTATACATAAAATACCTCCAATAAATATATCGAAATATCCCATTTCTTGCTGCCTGTATTAATAAAAAACACAGACGGTAAAGAATACTTTTAATAACGATCCTTCACGCGTCTGTGCTATATTTCATTACTTCACCATAAGAACTGCAAAGTCCTTTTCAGGTAAATTATAATGTTTTCTTCACTTCTACCTCTTCATATGCTTCGATCAGGTCGCCCACCTTAATATCGTTATAGTTGGTAATGTTCAAACCGCACTCATATCCCGTCGCCACTTCTTTCACATCGTCTTTGAAGCGTTTCAGAGATCCGAGATCTCCGCTATATATTACGATACCATCGCGAATAAGACGTATTTTATGCGTACGTTTTATCTTACCTTCTTTTACCATACAACCGGCAACCGTACCCACTTTGGTAATACGGAATGTTTCCCTTACTTCGACAGTAGCTGTAATTTCTTCTTTTATCTCGGGAGATAACATACCTTCCATCGCCAATTTTACTTCTTCGATAGCATCATAGATAATCGAATACAAACGAATATCAACTCCTTCCTTCTCTGCCAGCCTCCGGGCTGCCATAGACGGACGCACCTGGAATCCGATAATAATAGCATTCGACGCAGCCGCAAGGGTTATATCCGATTCAGAGATCTGCCCTACAGCCTTATGCAATACATTTACTTGTATTTCTTCGGTAGACAATTTTATCAGAGAATCTCCCAACGCTTCTACCGAGCCATCTACATCGCCTTTTACAATAATATTCAATTCCTGGAAATTGCCAATTGCAATACGACGTCCGATATCATCGAGCGTAAGCAGTTTATGGGTACGCAATCCTAGCTCCCGTTGCAACTGTTCCCGTTTGGTAGCAATATCACGAGCCTCCTGGTCCGATTCCATTACGTGGAATATATCACCGGCCTGAGGAGCACCGTTCAACCCTAAAATCAAAGCCGGAGCCGAAGGTCCCGCTTCATCGATACGGGTATTTCGTTCGTTGAACATCGCTTTAACACGTCCATAATGCGTACCGGCAAGTACAATATCTCCGGTATGTAATGTTCCGTTTTCTACAAGTACGGTAGCAACATACCCTCGACCTTTATCCAAAGTAGACTCGATCACCGAACCAGTGGCACGACGGTCGGGGTTTGCTTTCAGGTCGAGTAACTCGGCTTCGAGCAGAACCTTCTCCATCAGCTCATGCACACCCTGTCCCTTTTTGGCCGAAATTTCCTGAGACTGGTATTTTCCACCCCATTCTTCAACCAAATAGTTCATATTAGCCAATTCTTCTTTTATCTTGTCGGGATTGGCATTCGGCTTATCTATCTTATTAATCGCAAATACAATAGGCACACCGGCTGCCGAAGCATGATTAATTGCCTCTACAGTCTGCGGCATCACATTATCATCGGCAGCAACTATAATAATTGCAATATCGGTTACTTTTGCACCACGTGCACGCATAGCCGTAAAAGCTTCGTGACCTGGAGTATCGAGGAATGTAATACGCCGCCCATCATCCAGCTTCACATTATATGCACCTATATGTTGCGTAATACCTCCGGCCTCACCCGCAATAACATTAGCATTACGGATATAGTCGAGTAAAGAGGTTTTACCATGATCGACATGCCCCATTACTGTAACAATAGGAGGACGATGAGTAAGATCTTCTTCACGGTCTTCTTCAACATTAATCGCCTCTACAACCTCGGCACTCACGTATTCGGTCTTATATCCGAATTCTTCCGCCACAATATTAATCGTTTCCGCATCGAGACGCTGGTTAATCGACACCATAATCCCTATACTCATACAGGTTGCGATCACATTGTTTACCGGTACGTTCATCATCACAGCCAAGTCATTTGCAGTTACGAATTCAGTCAGTTTCAACACTTTACTTTCTTCCATTTCATGCTCAGCCTGCTCCTGTGCACGGGATGAAAAAGCTTCACGCTTTTCTTTACGCCATTTCGCTCCTTTTTTCTGCCCCTTTGTCGTTAAACGCGCCAAAGTTTCTTTTATCTGTTTCTGAACGTCTTCTTCACTTATTTCAGCTTTTACAGGACGACGTAATTTCTGCTGTTTATTATTATTGTTACCATTATTACGCTGGGGTTGCGGACGTTGAGGATTTACTCCGGTAACGGCACTTTTTTCGATATCGACCTTTTCTTTTTTAATCCGTTTCCGTTTTTTACGTTCTGCATCGGCCGCATCTGTTTCTCGGGCTGTTCCCGGTTCCGGTTTAACAACCTTTTTCATTTCATTACGCTGCTTTTCTTTAGCCTCCCGCTCTTTTCTCTTTTCTTCTTTCGATTTCTTTTTCGGACGGGTTTGCTGATTAAGAGCAGACAAATCGATTTTACCTACTACATTAATATTGGTCGTAAGTTTCGGAGTATTTAAAGTAAATACCTCGTCGCTTTTACTTTCTTCGACTGTAATTTTCTCCTCTTCTGGTTCTTCTCCTACAAAATCGTCATCATCATAATCTTCATCATTGTCACCATTGAGATTTTCAACTACCTCATTTTCTTCTTTAGGTTGAATTGTTTCGGCAACAGGAATAATATCCTCTTCGGCAGGTCTCTCCTCCGGTTCGTCAACTACAACAGGTATTTCTTCCTCTTTAGCAACCGCAACAGGTTCTTCAACAGGTTCCCGATCTTGATCCTCTTCGGTAGCGGCAACCGGATGTTTGTAAATTTTATCGAGATCGATCTTACCTACTTGCTTAATTTTCGGCTTTAAATCCTCGGCAACGCTGATCTTTATTTCTTGTGATTCTGCATTATCAACCTCATTCACAGGCTCTTCATAACCATCGATCGATACGGTAGCTTTATTCTTATCCTTACTGTGACGTTCCTGACTAATCCGCTCCGATTCTATTTTCAAACTTTTATCATTACTAAACTCTTTTACAAGCATAGCATACTGTTCGTCACTGATCTTCGTATTGGGATTAGACTCAATCGAAAATCCTTTCTTCTGCAGAAAATCGACAGCCGTCTGAATTCCTACATTTAAATCTCTTGCTACTTTATTTAACCTTATCGACATATTTAGTTTTTATGGTTTATGAATTCTGAAGAATTTATCGGGTATCCGGGAGTTTTACGACGATATTATAACGAAATATTTCCGGCTTCTCAGCCAGAAATACCACTCTGGTTTATTCTTCTTCGAATTCAGCTTTTAAAATATTTATCACTTCGTCTACCGTATTCTCCTCGAGGTCTGCCTTCTCTATCAACACTTCTCTCGGAGTCGCAAGCACACTCTTTGCCGTAGCACAGCCAATCGCTTTCAGAGCTTCGATAACCCAAGTATCTATTTCATCCTTAAATTCGTCGAGATAGATATCTTCTTCTTCCGCTTCGTCGATATCCCGATACACATCAATAGTATATTCGGTAAGCATACAAGCCAATTTAATATTAAGGCCTCCTTTACCGATAGCCAAGGATACTTCTTCGGGTTTTAAGAATACTTCAGCTTTGCGTTCTTCTTCGTTCAGACGTATCGATGAAATTTTAGCCGGGCTTAAAGCTCTTTGTATAAAGAGCTGTATGTTACCGGTATAATTGATAACATCGATATTTTCATTGCGCAATTCTCTCACGATACCATGAATACGAGAACCTTTCACACCTACACAAGCTCCCACCGGATCGATACGGTCATCGTATGATTCTACGGCAACTTTTGCCCTTTCTCCCGGGATACGGGCAATTTTGCGAATCATAATAAGTCCGTCATGAATTTCAGGAACCTCAAGTTCGAACAATCTTTGCAAAAAGACGGGAGAGGTACGGGAAATAATAATTTTAGGATTATTATTTTTATTATCTACTCGAGCCACCACAGCCCGCACGGTTTCCCCTTTACGGTAAAAATCGGTAGGTATCTGTTCGGTTTTCGGTAGTAACAACTCATTTCCCTCGTCATCGAGCAACAACATTTCTTTTTTCCATATCTGATATACCTCGGCGCTCACAATCTGCCCGATACGATCTTTATATTTATTATAAATGCTGTCTTTCTGCAATTCCAATATTTTCGAGGCCAATGTCTGACGCAAATTAAGAATCGCCCGACGACCGAATTTTTCAAAAAACACTTCATCGGTCACTTCTTCTCCGATCTCATAATCTTCATCGATTTTTTTTGCTTCCGACAAAGATATTTGCAGATTGGGATCGGTAACTTCTCCGTCGGCTACCACTTCCCGATTCCGCCATATTTCGAAATCGCCTTTATCGGGATTGACAATAACGTCGAAATTCTCGTCGGTTCCGAACATTTTAGACAAAACATTACGAAACGACTCTTCCAGCACGCTGATCATCGTCGTTCTGTCGATATTCTTCAGTTCTTTAAATTCTGAGAATGTATCAACCATGCTGATTGCTTCCTCTTTTTTGGCCATATTTTTATTTGAATCTGATTAAATATTTTGTATATTTTACTTCATTGTAACCGAATACAAGGTCTTCCTCAACCTCTACCTTTCGTTTACTCGTTTCTGTTTTCACCTTCTTGGTCACAGTCACAATAAATTTATCATCGGTAGCGTCCTTCAGAATCCCCGAAAGCTTTACTCCGGTACAAGTAAGCACTTCTACTTCATTTCCGATATTTTTACGATATTGCTCCAATACCTTAAAAGGAGAAGTTATACCGGCCGAACCTACTTCCAATTCGTAATCTTCTATATCCCGGTCGAGATGCGATTCGATAAACCGATGTACGCTAACGCAACGATCGATATCCACACCGTCTTTATTATCTATTTCAACCGTTATGATATTTCCCGGCTTCACCTGTACATCTACCAAAAAACAATCGGTATCGGCAAGAGATTCTGTCGCCAACCGGCTTATTTCATCTTTTTCTATCATCTTATCTTGTTACTTCTTAACAATACATAAGGTAAGGAACAAAACGAGGGGACAAATTGTCCCCTCCTACTTCTCCCTTTTCGCATGCAAATATACATAATAATCCCGTAGATTACAAATTACGGCCTTTTTTTATATTATTAAAGAGCGATACAGATATAAATATTATGATTATTTTTTGATTATTAATAATACTTTACAACATAAATTCTTAATCCACAAACCATAATCGAAGGATTTTATCTTAAATATAAATTATTTCCGATTAAACGTTACAATCACTTTAGTGTATGCATTAACCCGAGATTCGATTTTTATTTTTCCCCCGTAAACCGATAATATTTTCATCGAGAGGCTCAATCCGATTCCGTGTCCGGCATATTCACGAGTATTACTTGCCCGGTAAAATGAATGGAAAACATGGCTGATCTCTTTCTCGGGAATACCGATTCCACGATCTTCGATTTCAACGACGGTTCCGACATCACTCCTCGCCATACTTACCACAACCGTATCCCTCGAATATTTACGAGCGTTTTCGATCAAATTACAGAAAGCAACACCTAAAAGATGAGAATCTCCGATAATATATATATCTTCGGTATCTTTATCAGGTTTAAATTCTACCCGTGAATACTGCAAACATAATCCTCTCAAAAAGGTTAAAAGAGCTATTCGTTCCTCGGTATTTTGTAAAATTTCATCATCCTGCCTCGAAAGAAACAACAAGTGTTTTATAAGGCGACTTATACGCTTGCTCTCTGTCGCAATCCGTTGCAATGCCTCTATATATTCGGCTGCAGAACGTTCTTTCATAAGGCTTATTTCACATTCGCCTTGTATTGCGGTAAGCGGATTATTCAATTCATGCGATGCATTGCTGATAAATGATTTTTCTGCCTGAAACGCAATATTGATTCTGTCGAGCATATCATTCAGAGTACGTATAAGTTCATCGAGTTCATCCTTGTTGCCCAAGGTCTTCAGCCTGATACTAAGATTATTTCCGCGAATATGCCCAAGGTCTTTTAATAGATGTTGCAGCGGCTGCAAAATACGGTTCGAATAAAGCCTTCCAATAAGATAAATAAAACCACAACTGACCAACAAAAGTAAAACCGTAAGCAATAATATATGTTTTTGAATCTCGTATCCATAATTATTATTGGCCATTACCAATACAACAAAATTCCCCTCGTTATCAGGATAATAAAGCGCCGATCCTCGAAGTTTTCCATAAACGAACGAAACTGGATTATTTTTGAAAAGACGAATCTGCTGGTCTCTATCGAGATATTTATTCAGGGTATCGGTAACAGCCGGGATACTATCTTTATTCAACAATATCTCCCGAGCCTGAGGTAAAAGTTCGTTATATTTTTGTTGTATTTCGTAATAACTCAATTCATCTACCTCGTCTTTTTCCCAATGTTTTTGAGCGGTAAGGTACGCCTTTTCAGCAAGATACGAATCATACAAATTGTTGATATAACGCGAAGTAAAAAAATAAAATACAAGAACAACCGCAGCGATAGCTCCTACTGTAATTATTGTGTAAAACAATGCGATTTTAGAGCCTATTTTCATTTTCTTTCTTATCTGTTTACTGCACTCCCATAATATATCCCGTACCCACGACCGTGTGTATTAGCTTTCGGTCGAAATCTTTATCGATCTTGTTTCTCAAATAATTCACATATACATCTACAACATTGGTATTCGGATCGAAATTCTTATCCCAAACATCTTTCAACAAAGACAATCTGGACAACACTATACCCTGATGTGTCATAAAATATTCTAAAAGCCGATATTCCTTAACAGTAAGATCGATAATACGATCTCCTCTCTGTGCCCGCCTAAGACTACAATCCAAAATAAGATCATCACATATAAGCTGTAAAGAAGAAGACTCTTTGCCCCGACGCAACAAAGCCTTTATACGAGCTTCGAGTTCTTGAAAACTAAATGGTTTCACCAAATAATCATCCGCTCCGGCATCCAACCCTCTCACGATGTCATCGGTGGTACCCAATGCTGTAAGAATTATTACAGGGATAAGAAATCCTTCTTTCTGTCGGTATTGCAGGCACAAATCGAGACCATTCATACCGGGCATAATTATATCCAATACCAGCAAATCGAACGTTTCATTTTGCAAAAGATCCCAGCACGAATCCCCATCGTACACCACGGTAACCTCGTGCCCGAATTCCTGTAAACCCCGTTCGATAAACGAAGCAATATTTATTTCATCTTCTGCCAATAATATTTTCGCCATCTCCTGATCCCCTCCAGCGTGTCATATTAATTTACGCAATACTATAACATTCTACAAATATACGAGTTTACCTTTATAATTTCCTTTGTTTAAGATTTCCCTCTTTATCATACAGCATTTTATCGTAAACCGATTCTACAATAAGCGGAAATATAAACAAGGCAAAAAAAGTTGCACCGATCAGCCCTCCGATAATTACGATGGCTAACGGGCGTTGTGATTCGGAACCGATCCCGTGGCTCATGGCTGCCGGTAATAAACCGATCGCAGCCATAGCCGCCGTCATAATTACCGGTCGAATACGTGACCGCATACTGCATTTTACCGCATCCGATAAAGATAAACGGGATTGTATATTATGTTTAATATCAGAAATCATAATCACCCCATTCTGAATGCAAATACCGAATAAAGCTATAAACCCGATACCTGCCGAAATAGAAAAATTAAACTGCGTTATAAGCAATGCGATTATTCCCCCGACTGCCGCAAAAGGCACATTCAACAATACCAGCCCGGCATCTCTCGCATTAGAAAACAACACAAATAATATGATAAAAATAATTGCAATACTGATAGGTACTACCTGAGCCAGGCGTTTTGTGGCCCGCTGCTGATTTTCAAAATCACCGGTCCATTTCAGCGTATACCCATCAGGTATATGCACCGATGCATTTACTTTTTTCTGAGCCTCGGCAACAGCCGTACCCATATCTCTTCCCCGTACAGAAAATTTTACGGCACAGAAACGCATATGATTATCCCGGAAGATAAGCAAAGGCCCGGTAATCGTCTTAATATCGGCAAGTTCTTTTATAGGGATCATTTTCCCATTCATTGCAGGTACCAATATTTTCCCTATTTGTTCTTCATTCTGGCGGAATTCAGGCTTATAACGCACCATAATATTAAATTTCCGTTCATCCTCATAAAGCAGTGAAGCCGATTTACCGCCAATAGCCATTTCTATAATCGACTGCACGTCTTCTTTTGCCACTCCATAACGAGCCAACTTCTTTTCATTCAGTTCGACACGCAATTCAGGTTGCCCGATATTGCGAATTACACCCAAATCCTCTATTCCATTCACCGTACCCAATATTTTTTCTATTTCCACCGCAATCTTTTCAGACCGATACAAATCCTTGCCAAATACCTTTACTGCTATCGAACCTTTTACCCCTGATGCTGCTTCCTCGACATTATCGGTTATAGGTTGGGAAAAATTAAAATCGATCCCTGGATATATCGAAAGATCACCTTGCATTTTTTGTATCAATTGCAATTTCGTTAGTTTACTCTTCCACTCCTTTTCGGAATAAGTATCTACATGGAACTCGATATTATAAAAACCGGTAGCATCGGTCCCGTCATTCGGTCGACCGGTTTGAGAAAGAACCTGCTTTACTTCAGGATATGCGGCTAATTCGCTTCTCATCCGATTAGCAAGTTCAACCGATTCATTCAACGAAATACTTTGCGGCAAAGTGGCACGAATATAGATGGACCCCTCGTTAAGCTGTGGCAAAAATTCGGTTCCCAACAACGAAAACATCCAAAGCCCTGTAACACATACGATACTTGCAAGACCGATCGTAAATTTACGATGCAAACAACATTTATTGAAAAATAAAAAGGCATTTTCATTTACAAAACGAACAAAGAAGTTATTCCTTTCCCGTACATTTTTTTTTAGCAGCATCGATGACATAACCGGAACAAGAGTCAGCGTAAACAATAATGCACCGAGTAATGCAAAACCCAACGTATAGGCTAAAGGTGAAAACATTTTCCCTTCGACTTTCTGAAAAGAAAAGATGGGAATTAAAGCCGTTATAATAATCAGTTTCGAAAAGAAAACAGCTTTCGCTTTATCTTTAGCCGTATGGCGAATAAGACCCATTTTCGACATGCGGTTAAACATCGGCATCCCCACCTCTTTTGCTTTTTTATCGAGCGCAACAAATACCCCTTCAACCATTACGACGGCTCCATCGATAATAATACCAAAATCAATCGCACCCATCGACAAAAGATTGGCCGACATACCCATAAACCGCAAACAGATAAAAGCGAACAATAACGCAAGCGGAATCACAACTGCAACAACGATGGTCGTACGCCAATCGGCCATAAAAATAAGTACGATAAACGTCACCAGCAATATGCCTTCGATTAGGTTATGGGAAACCGTATTCACTGCCAGGTTTACCAAATTTTCCCGATCGTAAAAAGGAACAATCTGCACATCAGAAGGAAGAACATTTTTATTTATATCGGCTATTTTCGCTTTTAAAGCATCGATTACATCTTTAGGGTTCTCTCCCTTACGCATGATAACAATACCCTCTACCACATCATTTTCATTCATCCGGCCTACCTGCCCCAAACGTGGTAAGCATGACTCGTGTACATCAGCCAAATGTCGTACCAAAACAGGCGTACCATCGATATTTTTCACAACGATATTTTTCAGTTCCTCTAAATCATTGATAAGCCCTATACCCCTGACAACATACGCCTGAGAACTTTTTGTTATGACATCTCCTCCGACATTAATATTACTTTTGGCAATCGCATTATACAATTCCAAAGGTGTAATTCCATAATTAATCAGACGATTAGGATCTACACTCACTTCAAAAGTTTTCACTTCTCCACCAAAACTAACAATATCGGCTACACCCGATACCGACCGTAAATTACGCTCTATAACCCAATCCTGCAAAGTCTTCAACTCCCGTACATCTCGCTTCTTACTATGCAATGTGTATCGGTATATTTCCCCTGTAGGCCCATATAACGGTTGCACCTCAGGAGTCACCCCTTCGGGCAAATCAGCATCGTTAAGCAAATTGTAAACCTGCTGACGGGCCGTAAAATCATCTACATGATCATCAAACACGACATTAATAACCGAAAGGCCAAAAAGCGTAGTAGAACGAATATCAGTTTTCTTTTGTACCGGATTCATCGCAATCTCGATAGGTATGGTTATAAATTTTTCGACCTCTTCGGCACTTCTTCCCGGCCACTGAGTTATAATAGTAACTTTGGTATTGGTCACATCGGGGAACGCATCGATAGGAGTATGTTTAAAAGATACGGCACCGGCAATAACAGCAATAATCGTACAGAAAAAAACAAAAAATTTATTTTTAAGCGAAAAAGCGACAATATTATCAATAAACTTGTGCATCGTACTTTCCTCCGATTAATCTGCATTTAAAGCATTATAAACCAACAACACATTTTTATTCAACACCCTGTCTCCCTCAGATAACCCCGACGCGAGATAACACACTTTACTAAGTTGCCTATAAACTTCCACCTCTTTTATTCTCAGTCTCTCATCTTTATCTACCATCACAACATAATTTTTACCTCCATCGAATACCAACGAATGCGAATCGATACGAGGCAAATTCTTTTCATCCGCTTTAGTTGTTACATATACATTGGTAAACATCCCCGGCTTTAACAAATAATCTTTATTAGAAAGTTTTACACGCACATTCATCGTTTTGCTTTCTTCATTCAGCATATTGTACACTTTATCGATCTTTCCTATAAACTCTTTCCCAGGATAAGACAAAGCCGTAATACGTACTGGAGCTCCCTCATAAACTTTACTGATATCACTTTCGTAAACATCGGCTATCACCCATACATTCTCTAAACCCGAGATCGTAAACATCTGATCGTTCTGGTCGGAACGTATCTGCATTTCTTTGTTGATATTCTTATCGACAACAAATCCCGATACCGGTGCTTTCACCTGATAATGCGACTGTCCGTCTAAATGATAAATAGAAAATATTTCATCGATTCTCTTTTTTTCAGCTTCAGCGTTACTCAATTCTTGCCGGGCTTGCAAAATATCCCGATCAGAAACCATACCCGAAACAGCCAAGTCTTGTTCTGCCTGCAAATTACGCCGTGAAACGATGATTTGCTGCTCGGCTTCTTGAAGTTGCTTCTCATAATCAGCCACTTCTCCACTTCTAATTACAGCCAGGATATCACCTTTACGTACATGATCTCCGATCTCGGTAAACACATCTGTTACGGTACCTCCAAATATCGGATATACCCGCGCCACTCGTTCTTGGTCAAAAGTTACCCTGCCGTTTAAAGTCAACTCATCGGTAGCCTCATGAAACTGCACCGTATCAACCGATACGATTTTCTTTAAACTATCAGTCAGCAAAAAATCTTTTGAAGGAACTAAAGCCATTTCCGACGGCTTATTACAAGCATTGAGAAAAAAAGCAGCAAAACAAATAATCAATAATATACGATTCATATGATTAATAGTTAAATACGGTTTGTCCCACGATCATATTCAAATCTTCCATCGCAAGGAACACATTTTTCTTTAATTCGAATAATTGTAAGCAGGCCTCTTTATAACTCTGATAATAATCGATAAACTCCAACAGACTTATATTCCGTCTTTGATAATTTAAAGCTGCGCCATCCATAAGCTTATCGAAATTATGTTCCAGTTTCCCATTGGTCGTCCGGTATAAATCTATATTTTTCTGTAATCGCTCATAAGCCGAATAAAGTTCCATTTGCGCTTTTTCTACTGCAAGCTCTTCCTCCCTGCCGGTCTTACAAATTTCGGTTTTCGCCGACTTTATATTGCCCTGATTACGATTAAATATCGGAATAGAAAGACTGACTCCTACTGCAAAATAATTATTTATAAAATTCCCGGCCCGATCATACATCCCTTTCAAAGAGCACTCCGGAGCAGCCAAGGACCGTTGTAATTTCAGATTTGCCTTCGCAGCTTCCATTCCTGATCGGGCCATTTTAAGATCTGGACGGGAAACAAGCAACCCCTCCATGTCTTTGAACGAAAGAAAAGACAAATAAAGACCATGCAAAACTTCGTCATCCAGTAAAAGTTCGATATGCTGGTCTGCAGGCATATTCAAAAGCAAATTAAACTCGCACCGCAGCTCGATAATATGGTTTTCCAATTCACTTTTTTCTTTCCGCAAAGACAATAATAAGGACTCTAATCTCGATCTTTCCATCAGTGAAATATTCCCTTTATCTTGATGCAGCTCGAAAGCTTGCAACAAATTCTCGAGAGAGTTTACCTCCCTATCATATATACCTAAAGAACGTGATGCAAAAACAATTTCTACAAAGGTTTTATTCAATTCGCTTCTAAGAGTTCGTAATACTTCTTCAAACTGATAACAGGCTATTTCCCGATTGATTTTTTCCAGTCGTACACGCTTATTACGCTGCCCGGCAAGATTAATCACTTGCTCTATTTCTACGGCGGCCTCCCCTTCTTTCCCGATATCAAAATATTTCCCGTTCAACCGGTTATACACATTTTGTTCTAATGATATTACCGGATTTTCAAAAAGACGTGCCTGAGTAACTTGTGCTTCTGCCAAATCGATATCGTATTTTGAGGCTATTAACGAAAGGTTACGTTTTAGGAAAATTTGTTCTGCATCATGCAAGGTAAGTTTCAAAACCGGCTCTTGAGCAAATAACGATACACATGAATATATAAAAGATATAATAATAATCAGTAGCTTCATCCTCGTTTATAATTTTGAAGCAAAAATATAAGCTGAAGTTTAGATACCTGAGCGAAAACGATTATAATGTCCTTAATTGAGATTAGAAAACGATTAGAAAAATACCTTTATTATTCACTTTACAGCTATCAATAAAAATAATCTACTAAACAAATCATTTTTAATTATGGAATAGGGAAACGGAATTTTCGCAATTCCCGCCGTAACACAAACTCATTGCCTTCACAATACCGATCGCATAAACGATGAAACCGAGCCCCGTGATTCATTTCGGTTAAATGAGCCAATTCATGAAAAATTATATAATCGATAAGCCGGTCAGGTAACAACATTAAATAATACGAGAGCGAAATATGGCCGCGACTATCGCATTTACCGAGTCGATTCCGACCATAGGTTATACTTACTCCACTATACCGTACACCAACTTTTTCGGCAAGTTCCTGCAATCTCGAAGGTAAATATGATTCTCCCGAACGCTTGATATATCGCTTAATAGCCGACAAAATAAAGCTCTGTACCGCTTTGCTGTCCATATCGATATCTTCGGGACATTCCACAAATAAACATCCGTCTCCCGATAATACTGCCATCTTTTTTCGATTAGAACCCCGCACCACGATCAGAAAATTCCGGGTCGCAATAACGTCCCCGACCTTAAATGTAAGATCTTCAGCCATTGCTTTTTTAAAAATCTTCCGCAATTTTTCCCGCGAACTATCGACCGATTGTAAAATATCTTTTTCGGTCGCAAAAAAAGGCACCGTAACGACCAAACGTCCGTCTTTTATTCTAAAAATAAAATTACGGGCAGAACGGCGAGGATGCAGTACAATCTCTCCAAATTCCGAATCTTGTATTATCTGTGATTCCATGCATACAAATGTAAATGTTTACTTTCTTTTCTGCCCATAAATATCTTTATTATTATTCATTTTTTCTTTTAAATTAATCCATTCCGTAAACCAATAATATTCAGATAGTTAATAAATATAATATGCTAAAATATATAAACACAACGTTAAATAATGCAAAGGATGGTAGTTTGTATTACATAGTACCATATATTATTTATATATTTGCCAATGAAAAATCGATAAATATGAATACGGAGAATGTAAAATCACAAATGAGGAAAGGCATATTGGAGTATTGTACACTCCTTATCCTTAGCAAGCAACGAGCTTATGTATCCGACATTATCCGCTCGTTAAAGGAATCACGGCTGATTGTGGTTGAAGGCACTTTATATCCGCTGCTCACCCGGCTGAAGAATACCGGATTACTCACATACGAATGGGTAGAATCTACACAAGGACCTCCCCGAAAATATTATGAACTAACAGATGAGGGTAAACGTTTTCTGAGTGAACTGGAAGAATCATGGAATGAATTGAATAATGTAATCAATCACATCCGCGAACGACATACCGAAGACAATTAAATAAAGAAATTAAAATACAGACAATAATGAAAAAGACATTAACCGTTAATCTTAATAATACGGTATATCATATCGATGAAGATGCCTATAACGAACTTCAGAATTATCTCGATAGTCTCGGAAAACATTTCGAAGGAGAAGAAGGAGCCGACGAAATATTAAGTGACATTGAAGCACGTATCGGTGAATTATTCAAGGAACGAAATCGTTTCGGAATGCAGATTATTACGGTTCGTGAGGTAAACGAAATTATCGCAATCATGGGGCATCCTGAAGATTTTGATAATGAAATTAGCGGAATCGAAAACAAGGAAACTCCTGAAAAAAATAATCCGGAAGTTCCTAAAGAAGAATCCGACGAAAATGATAAAGAACCGAAAGTAAAAGTTCGAAAACGTCTATTCAGAGATCCCGACAATCAAATATTGGGAGGAGTGGCTTCGGGCATCGGCGTGTATCTGGGCGTCGACCCGGTAATCGTAAGAATACTTATCGTATTGCTGACACTCTTTTTCGGGATTTCTTTCTGGATATATATCATACTATGGATATGCTTGCCTAAAGCAACAACCGCCGCCCAAAAACTCGAAATGCGAGGTGAAGCCGTCACTATAGACAATATTAAGAAAACAGTCGTCGAAGAAATGGAAAAAACAAACGAAAAGCAATCGGAACAACAAACCGAAGAACCATTTCTTAGACGATTAGGCAACCTTTTTATCGAAGGAATAAAAGCCATATTCAAAATCGCATTCGTTCTGTTCGGCGGTTGTATGGGATTCATTTTATTTATCGTATTAATAACACTGGGTATTACCACGATCGGCATAATTTTCGGAAGTACGCACTTTATGATCTACTCTATGCCTTATATACCCATACTTACTCCGGTACTCGGAGCGGTAAAATACCCGGGCGTCTTATTCATCTCACTCCTCTTCACCTTAGGGATTCCTTTATTCGGACTTATCCGTTGGTTATTGAGGCGTAAGCTTCACTGGAATGCAATTCCCAAATCAACCACGAATACATTAATTATTCTATGGCTCATTTGCTTCATAACCGCCATTATATTCAGTACACCCATGTTTTCAGAATTTTTTATGCGTTTTTAAAAATTTCGGAATCTAAAAAATAAATATGCCGCAAGAAACGGTGACAGAATAGCAGAAATTGTTTCCTGTAATTTAATTCTAACGAGAATATTCCCGGGTCAGAAAGGCCCGGGTTTATTTTTATCTCACCTACAAATTAAATCAGAACTACTAAAACGTATTTAGCTGGTAAACCGCATTTATATCCAGATTAGCTCTAAAAAGAATATCAATTTCTTCACCAGATATTTCACAAAAATAACCCCGGCAGAACTTGCAAATAGATATGAAAAATTAATTTAATTCTATAAATTTCTCAATATATTCGGTAATTTTTCATTATATTAATCCCCAAATCATATCTAAACAACAAAATTATGAAATTCAAACATTTTATTTTTATCGTACCAGCATTAATTTTAACAATCGTACTAAACACCGGTTGCAGCAACGATCCGGATCCTACAAACAATACAGTAGTACCAAACTCAGAAATTGTAAACGCTTTTAAGCAACAATTCCCAGAAGCAAAAAATGTCGTATGGAATAAAAAAATGGAATACTACGTAGCATCTTTCGACATGCCGCAAAACAGTACAAATCCTAATGGCGATCGTCTCAACAAAGCTTGGTATACAGAAACAGGAGATTGTTCTCTTTCTGAAATCGAAATCCCCGTGAATGACTTGCCCCAAAACATTCTACAGCATTTCGAATCTTCCGATTATAAAGCAATAGGATACATTATCGACGACGTAGACCTGCTTACTCGTGGAGAAGAAAAAAAGTATAAATTAGAAATCGAAGCGGAAGGAAAAGAAGATGTCGATCTCTACTATGCTTTTGATGGTACATTTTTGTATGAAAAAGTCGACAAAGACGGAAATAGCGAATCGGCACCGATACCCGGTTTCGCAACCGACTTCATAAAACAGAAATACCCCGAAGCCGTCATCCTCGAGTCGGAATCGGATGAAAAAACCGGGACTTATGAAATAGACATTACAATTAAAGAGATCGAAATGGAAGTCGTATTCGATTTTAAAGGGAACTGGTTACATACGTCCACCGAAATTGAGTTGTCTTTACTCCCGAATGAGGTGATGACTGCCTTAAAAAATATTCTCGGCCCCAATGACGAAACCGACGATATCGAAAAATGGGAAACTCCTAACGGAATACAATATGTCATAGAAGTAGAAAATGAAACTGAAAATAAAGAATTTACCTATATTTTCAACGAAAAAGGAGAACAGATAAAGAAATAACCGCTTTTTATTTCCAACCATGTTTTGCTCTGCTCAACATGGTTGGAAATAAATTTCATTTTTCGCCCTGTCGATATTACTTTATTAATTGAAAAAGGGTTGGCTCTGTTTAATAAAAACTACCCGATGCGTTTATCCACGCCCCACATAAGTTTATTCCGTAAAGTATCGATAAAAATATGGTTATAACGTTTAACCACTTTTGTCGTAAAAGGAGCTTTCTTTATTCGTAAATGCTGTGTATTGGTAAGAACTGTAGAACGACCGTCGAGACTCACCAAAAAGTTATGACTGCGACTTTCTACATTCAATCCTATCTCGGAATCGTCCGTTATAACCAATGGACGTACATTGAGACTATGCGGTGCAACTGCCGAAATGACAAAGTTACTGGCCTGGGGAACTAATACCGGCCCTCCTGCACTCAATGAATAAGCGGTAGAACCGGTAGGGGTAGAGATAACGAGCCCGTCGGCCTGATAATTATTGAGAAACTGCCCATCGAGCATCGTGCGTATAGATATCATCGAAGAGGAATCCCGTTTAAGAACTGCTACTTCATTCAACGCATACGGCCAAAATTCAGAAGGCAAACCTTCGGCATTTAGTTGCAATAACGAACGTTCTTCTACCCGGTAGTTACCGGCAAAAATCTCATCCATCACTTCAACAATCTCGTTTCCCGATACATCGGCCAAAAAGCCCAAACGTCCCGTATTAATCCCCAAAATAGGAATCCCTTTATCTCCTATCCGTTCGGCCGTCTTTAAAAATGTACCGTCTCCTCCTATACTCAAGGCCATATCCGCCTCGAAACAACGGCTCGTTATCAAGCCTTCATGTCGTATCTCCATTTTCATTACCGTATGCAAAAACCGGTAGTAATCTTCACAGATATACACCTGGGCATCATACTGCTCGAGCGTTTCAAACAACAAACGAGCCTGTGCACATTTCTCTGCCTGATACAAATTTCCGAAAACCGCTATTTTCATACTATTCATTTTACATTTCGAGATAATACATCAATTCATTAAACCGCTGCCGTAACGTTTCGTCGATAACACCCTGCTGTTGATAGCAACAAACAATTTTGTAATTGAACCGTTCGAGCGAACGGAGAACCGGAGATGCATCTACACAATCAATCTTTATACTTATACGCAACATCCCGTTCTCAGAATAAGGATAAGTCAACAAATTCATAATCTTGCAATTATTATCCTCAACCAATCTCGCCAACTCGCTTAAAGAATAATCTTCAGGATACATCTCCAATAAAATAACCGCACCCTCTTGCCCCGTATTGCAAATTGTAGAAATATGCTTCAACAGATTTTTACGATCTACAGAGCCGAGGTAATGCCCATCTTGTGTCGTCACCGGCATCATATCTACCGATAACTGTGTCATCTGATTAAGCACATCGAAAAGATGGCTTTCACTTTTTACTGAAGGTGCCGACAAAATAAGATTTCCAAGTTCTTGTTCCGCATCGGAAGTCTCGAGTAGCATTTTTTCGCTTGCCATACCGATATATTCCTCCCCTTTAACCACCGGAAGAAATCCCAGTCTCGTCTCCTCCAGGCGGGCAAGAGCTTCGGTTACCGTAGTTTCAGGGTAAAGCACCGGAATATCATTCGAAATAAGATCTTTTGCCGTCATTGCACCTACATTTGAATAAATCGTATTATTTTTGTATTCAGTAAACCAATACAAACTTACATAAAATTTTCGTTTTTCGGGATATTTTTTACCTGATGCCTTAAAATTAGCATCGGTAAACCTATTAAAAAGATATTTTTTTAGTAACATTGCATACCTTTTTTAATCAAGGTGTAATAATTTTCGAAAATGACAAAATTAAGCGTAAATGTAAATAAAGTGGCCACTCTCCGTAACGCAAGGGGAGGAAACACTCCCGATGTCGTTAAAGTCGCGACCGATTGCGAAATCTTCGGAGCCGATGGTATCACCGTACACCCGAGACCCGATGAACGCCATATACGATACTCAGACGTATTCGATTTAAGATCTATCCTCAAGACCGAATTCAATATCGAAGGGTATCCTTCGGAGGCATTCATCGATTTGGTTTTAAAAGTAAAACCCGAACAGGTAACTTTGGTCCCGGACGCGCCCGACGCTATTACTTCAAATGCCGGATGGGATACGATTTCGAATTTCGAATTTTTAAGCGAAATTATCGATCGTTTCAACCAAGCCGGCATACGAACCTCTTTATTCATCGGTACCGAACCCGAGTATATAGAGAAAGCAGCCAAAACCGGTACCGACAGAATCGAGTTATATACCGAGCCTTACGCTGCATTTTATGAAACCGATCCCGAAAACGCAGTCGCACCTTTCGTATCGGCTGCCGAACTCGCAAGAAAACTCGGTTTGGGAATAAATGCCGGACATGATCTCAACTTGAAGAATCTCCAATTTTTCCATACCCGTATTCCTTTTCTCGACGAAGTATCTATCGGCCACGCCCTTATATCAGATGCTTTATATCTCGGGTTACAAGATACGATACGGCAATATAAAGAATGCTTGAAATAAATCAAAAAAACAACAAATCGTTTTAAAATAGTCTTTTATGGGTACTATACTTACAATTCTTGCCGACGTCAATATGGTCGCACCCGTTATTCCTACCGACTCAGTGGCAACTGTCGCACCGGTAGCCGATCTTAATATGTGGGAACTCTCCCTTAAAGGGGGAATAATTATGATTCCTCTTTTATTACTATCGATATTGGCAATTTATATTTTTATCGAACGTATCATCGTTATCAGAAAAGCGGCCAAAGAAGACCGTACATTCATGGATCGTATCAAAGATTACATCCACGACGGAGAAATAGACTCGGCTCTAAGCCTTTGTAAAAAAACCGATACCCCTTATGCACGACTTATCGAAAAAGGAATTACCCGTTTGGGACGTCCTATGAACGATGTGCTTGTGGCTATAGAAAACGTAGGTAACATCGAAGTAGCTAAACTCGAAAAAGGATTCCCCTTACTGGCTACAGCAGCTGCCGGAGCTCCTATGCTCGGGTTCTTAGGTACTGTTACCGGTATGGTAAGAGCTTTCTATAACATGGCTTCAGCCGGCTCGAGTGCAGATATCACCACTCTTTCGGGCGGTATTTACGAAGCTTTGGTAACTACTGTAGCAGGGCTGGTAGTAGGTATTATCGCACTTTTTGCCTATAATTACCTTGTCGCCCGTGTCGATGGTGTAGTAAACCAATTAGAAGCTAAAACGATGGAATTTATGGATCTATTAAATGAACCGGCAAATTAAAATCGGATATGGCTCTTAAACGTAGAAACAAAATCGATGCTTCTTTCAGTATGGCATCTATGACCGATGTCATATTCCTGCTGCTGATCTTCTTTATGGTGACCTCTACCATCGTTTTCCCTAATTCGATAAAAGTACTTTTACCACAAAGCAAGCAGCAAACTGCAGCTAAGCCGTTATCACGCGTAACTATCGATAAAGACCTCAATCTGTATGTTTCTTTCGGAAATGAAGCAGAACGTTCTGTCTCTATCGAAGAACTCACCCAATTCTTGATAGAAGCCGGACAGAAAGATCCCGAATTATTCGTCGCACTATACGCTGACGAGACGGTACCCTACCGGGAAGTCGTAAGAGTATTAAATATCGCAGCCGAAAATAATTTAAGAATGGTATTGGCTACCAGGCCGATAAAAGAGGGTAATTATTAAAAAAATATTCGTGAAAGAGGATTCTAAATACAGATTGTACGGAATAGTGGGGACGTTGCTTTTCCACACGCTCATTATTATCATACTGTTGCTGATAACATTCAACCGGCCGCCCAAACCGGCTGATGATGGCGGTGGCATTTTAGTACAACTGGGAACCGTTGACGAAGCGAGTGGAATATTCGAACCGGTAAAAGCTGAAGAAAATATTCCGGAAGAGGCATCTCCCGAAATCACGGAACCCGATAACGAAACCATAACACAAGATGTCGAAGAAACAGTAAATATCAATCCGCCGAAAGAAGAAAAAAAGAAAACTCCCGAAAAAAAACAGAACACGAAAAAAAACACTGAGCAACCGACTAAAGAACCTGTTAGAGATACACGGCTCGACAAAATGGCATCTCTTTTCAGCAATAACAGTAACAATACCGGAAGTAGAGGTACTGCAGAAAAAGGAACCGGGATCCAAGGGAGCCCTACCGGAAACTCGAATACGGGAGCTCTTACCGGTGTCGGCGGTTACGGTGCTTATAACCTGGGAGGACGCGGTATTACCGGTACACTCCCTCGTCCGGGTTATGACAATAGCAACGATGAAGGAACGATCGTAATATCTATCGTCGTAAATCCTGCAGGAAAAGTAATCAGTGCCTCTGTAACTCCCAAAGGAAGCACCGGAGATGCAGCATCGAATCCTACATTGCGTGAACGTGCGCTGAATGCAGCAAAAAAAGCTACGTTCGAAAGCGTTTCACGTACTGGCAACCAAACCGGTACGATTATCTATCATTTTAAACAAAATTGATAACCTCAAACAATTCTGAGAGAACAGGGCTTCCCTAAAATACATCCATAAAAAAACGGTCTCCGAAATAAATAGGAGACCGTTTTTTAGTTTATAATATTACTTTAAAACTCCGCATTCTTAGGAGTTCTCGGGAAAGGTATTACGTCCCGAATATTAGTCATACCGGTAACGAAAAGCAAAAGACGTTCGAAACCGAGACCGAATCCCGAATGGGGGGCTGTTCCGAAACGACGCGTATCGAGATACCACCAGATATCTTTCTCGGGAACACCCATTTCCTTTGCACGACGCGAAAGCTTCTCAAGATCTTCTTCACGCTGCGATCCTCCGATAATTTCACCGATTTTCGGGAATAATACATCCATAGCCCTTACCGTTTTACCGTCATCATTCTGTTTCATGTAGAAAGATTTTATCTCTTTGGGATAATCGGTAAGAATAACAGGCTTTTTAAAATGCTCTTCTACCAGATAACGTTCATGTTCCGAGGCAAGGTCGGCTCCCCAAAATATAGGGAATTCGAATTTATGACCTTTGGCAACCGCCTCTTCGAGAATCTTTATTCCTTCGGTATAAGTAAGTCTCACGAATTGGGTAGAAACGATCGACTCGAGACGAGCGATAAGTTCTTTATCGAACATATCGTTAAGGAATTGAAGATCGTCTCGACAATTATCAAGTGCCCACTGTACACAATACTTGATAAAATCTTCTGCTAATTGCATATTCTCGGCAATCTCATTAAAAGCGACCTCGGGTTCTACCATCCAAAACTCGGCAAGGTGACGAGGCGTATTCGAGTTTTCAGCTCTAAATGTGGGCCCGAATGTATAAACAGCACCCATAGCCATAGCAGCCAACTCTGCTTCGAGTTGCCCAGAAACGGTAAGACTCGCCTGTTTCCCAAAAAAGTCATTGTCATACACAATGGAGCCGTTTTCATCTTTTTTCAGGTCATACAAATTCAATGTCGTTACCTGAAACATTTGGCCGGCTCCTTCACAATCCGAAGCCGTTATAATAGGGGTATGAAAATAGAAAAATCCTCGGTCATGGAAGAATTTATGTATAGCGATAGCCATATTATGACGCATACGAAAAACTGCCCCGAAAGTATTTGTACGCGGACGTAAATGAGCAATCTCACGCAGAAATTCCATCGAATGCCCCTTCTTCTGTAAAGGATAAGTCATCGGATCGGCGGTACCGTAAATCTCAATTTCACGGGCTTGAATCTCTGCCGATTGTCCTTTACCCTGCGATTCTACTAATATACCGTTAACACTTATACAGGCTCCTGTCGTTATCGGTTTCAGAAATTCTTCATCGAATTGTTGCAAATCGACAACGACTTGCATATTATTTATTGTCGATCCGTCATTCAGGGCAATAAAACCTACTTGTTTATTTCCTCGGCGGGTACGTACCCAGCCTTTCACATTCACCATTTCCCCAAAGGAAGGTTCTTTAAATAAATCGACAATTTTCGTTCTGCTAATCTTTTCCATCCGTTCTTGTTTTTATCTACTACAATTCGTTATGCAGATACAAAATTTGTATCTGCATAACGAACGCATCGTTTATCTATATTGATATTTTATCTTTTACTCAAACGATCCCATCTGCAACATATTTACCTCCTGCTGCGTCAGATAACGCCAACGTCCGCGTTGTAGATTTTTTTTAGTCAACCCGGCAAAATATACTCTATCGAGTTTTATCACCCGGTAACCTAACGCTTCGAACATACGACGTACGATACGATTACGTCCCGAATGTATCTCGATGCCGACCTGATTCTTATCGGTATCGGTCGCATAACTTACTGCATCGGCATGAATGGGCCCATCCTCAAGCTCGATACCGTCGGCAATGCGCTGCATATCCTCTTCCGATACATCCTTATCCGTCCACACATGATAAATCTTTTTCTTAATAAATTTCGGATGCGTCAGCTTAGAAGCCAAATCTCCGTCATTCGTAAGTAAAAGTACTCCCGTCGTGTTGCGATCGAGTCGGCCGACAGGATATATGCGTTCAGTACAGGCATTCCGCACGATATCCATCACAGTAAGCCGTCCCTGAGGATCATCGGATGTAGTCACACAATCTTTCGGTTTGTTGAGCAATACATATATCTTATGTTCGGGCGTAATCACTTTATCCTGAAATGTAACTACATCATTACGCGTTATTTTAGTACCCAATTCGCTCATAACAACCCCATTGACTTTTACTTGTCCGGCTTGTATAAACTCGTCGGCTTCACGGCGCGAACAAACACCTGCATTCGCCATATATTTATTCAACCGTATCGGCTGATTAGGATCAACATTCAGTTCTTCGTATATAATGCGCTTATTGGGAACAAAATTTTCCCTGCGTTGCGGACGGTTAAACGGACGGCCTCCGTTGTTATTACGGTTATTATAACCACCTCGATTATTATTATAATTATTGTTATAACCCCGATTATTATCATATCCGCCTCGTTGCTGATATCCGTTATTTCCTCGGTTATTATACGGGCGCTGTCCACCGGTCTGCGGCCTATAAGGGCGGTTGGCATTATAACCTTCCTGATCATTTCCATAAGACCGCGGATTATTATATTGGCGCTGCGGGCGATTGTAATTATTGTTATAATTATGATCACCACCTTGATTCCCGTAATTTCCGCGGTTGTTATTATATCCTCCCTGCTGACGATTATAAGGACGCCTTTGGTCGTCATTATTCCCGTAAGAAGGACGGTTGTAATTTCTATCGTTATTGTAATTTACCCTAGGTCTTCTATCAGGGTCATAATGGGTATCTTCCCGTTTAGAATACTCTACTTTTTCGTATCTTTCGGTATTACCTTCCCGGGCGGCTATCCCTTTATTTTCACCAATACGAGGACGCCTTGCTTTGTTTTCTCTTTCCATAGGAAACATTATTGAATTAAAATAATTTATTTACTGAGTCGAACCTCTCGGTCTCCCTCTTTATCATACAACAGAAAGTATAAAATTGTTTTGCAAAGATGCAAATGATTTTTTAATTATCCGATATAAAGCGCTGTTTTTCTTTCGATTCAAAGACAAATATTTTTCATTTTATTTTTCCTTAATTATCCTGTCCCCTTTTTTCGTTTTTTTAGGTTATAAATTTATTCTTAATTGCTAAAAACGCAAAATATCTTTCAAAAAAAGAAACAGACAAGCATAATTTTCAAAAAAAACAGCGAAATCCTGTTGATGATTCGGTATAATAAAATCCTTTTCGTAGCTTTGTATTGCGATTATACACATTGACGAATAATAATTATACCAACAAATAAACAATTATGGAAATAGTAAAACCCGGTCAGTTTGTAGAAGCTACTTATGACCTTTACGTAGGCGAAGACAAAGAACAGGAATTAATGGAGAAAGCTACTTCTGAAAATCCGCTGAAATTTGTTTTCGGAGCCGATCAAATGCTTCCTGCATTCGAAGCCAAACTTAAAGGCTTAAAAGCCGGTGATGAATTCGATTTTGTACTCCCAAGCGACGAAGCTTATGGCGAATATAATAAAGAGCATGTACTCGAGCTGGGAAAAGAGATTTTCGAAGTCGATGGAAAATTCGATAACGAAATGATTTTCCCGGGAAATACCGTTCCGATGATGGATTCAAACGGTAATCGTCTTAACGGATCGGTTCTCGAAGTTAAAGACGATGTTGTTATCATGGATTTTAATCACCCTTTGGCTGGAGAAGATCTTCATTTCGTAGGGAAAATTCTTGCCGTTCGCGAAGCAACTCCTGAAGAATTGCATCCCTCTTGCGGCGGCGGATGCAGTTGTGGATGTGACAGCGACGACTGCGGAAGCGGATGCGACGGATGCCACTAATACTCGAAAAAAAGATATGATAAGGGTTGTACTATTTCGTACAACCCTTATTTTATCAGAACTGATAATTTGTCGGCCGACGCGTCTTCGTTACCCGGGAGAGCAACGAACGCAATTCATTCATCGCACCGTCGCACCGGGCTGCATAATAAGTTCCCAAATTAGCATCGTGTATCAAATACCAACGGGATAAAACATACGTTACCGATACTTCTTTTATTTGCCGTCGTATAAGTTCCGTTAATGAATCGGGACATTCAACCGGGAAAATTATCCCCATCGATATACCGTTCTCATCTACTGTGATTAAATCCGTTTTCGATAAACGAGCCGATAGAGCACCGTAAACTTGAGGAAATACTTCCTGTAAAGACTTTATCACCCATTCTTTCTCACCATCACTTAAAACATAAAGATCGGTCCAGTCTTCCCCGTTGTCTCCATCTTTTCGCAACGAAGGTAAATGACGTGATGATCTCATGTTTAACTCTCCAATCAGTTCTTCCAAAGGGAATTGCCACATTATTTTTCTAATTTCCATTGTTTTTCCAGTCATTTTTTAATCCGATATAAAATAATTCCTATTAAAAAAAAGAGAATCAACACCAGCCAAAGTTCAGTCTTCCAACTCTGAATTGCGGGAATTTGTTCTTTCTCCACCCGATTAATAAAGCGGGTAGAGTCTTTTATACTTTCCTGTTTTCTATCCAACGATATTTCACGATCGTATTTACTCCGATTTTGTACGGTAACCCGTACAACTTTTTTCTTCTTCAGTTGTAAATTTTCCCGACATCCGTTCCACGCCACCGTATCAAAAGGCATAGCTTCCCATTCTTCGGTCTCAACTGTTACATAATTCGATTTACACTTTTCAGAATGCTCTTGCTTTTGTACCGATACCGTATCCCGCACAGAATTTTTAACTGTCCAGTCAACAGTTTCAGTTTTTTTTCTTACCGAACAAGAGGTAAAAAAAAATAACACAATTATACCTCCAAAAACAACCGATCTAAACCGGCGGCATAATACATATAAACACCCGAAAAAAAAGGCTACCAAATGTAATATTCCATCAAATGCCGGATGAAAAAAGCCCAATAACATCGTCACCAAAAAACCAAACGTACTGGTAAAGAAACGGTAACTTTTACACTCTCCCGATAAAATGAGCGAAGCCCAATCCATCCCCCATAATGCACATACCCACCCGCTACTTCCGCATACAAAGTTTTCTCCGGCTGTTATAAAAGCCGATACAACAGCAATAATATACCCTGATACCATATATTCCACAGACTTCATTTTCTGAGAAAGAAACGTCGAAATACTAAAGAATGCTAACACATTGAGGATAAGATGCGTCCAGCTTTTATGCAGCCATATATATGTAAAGTAGGAATAAAAAGGGGTATTCGCCGAACAAGGCATCCACTCCATTACCCCACAAAATCGGGATAAAGAAAATACATACAAATAAACGAAAATGAGACAAAAACGGAAATCCGGCAGAACATATTTCCCCGGATAACTTTCGCAGCGTTTCATTCCCCACCCCCTCTCTGATGCTGATATACAATCATCAGAGCATTTTGTACCCCCATATAAAACCGAGGAGTATAGCCTTCAGACAACACCGAAAACAGAGAATCGTTAAATGTAGATCTAGGATGTTTTTTCATATATTCCTCAACCTGAGTCCTTAGCTCTTCATACATTTCGAGCTTATTCCTGTTCCGGCAAGATAACGGCCGATTATTCATCAGTCGTCTTACATTCCTACGAGCTTCCTCATATGTAATATAAAAGCGCCCCGCATTACTATTCAAGGCCTTTTTCACAACTTCTACACGAGGCGTATAGGGTGCTCGCGCCCCATATGATTTTAACGCTTCGTCATAAGCCCGCATAAAATCGCGGTCTCGTTCTTTCTTGTAATACAACTTCATAGTTTACTGACACTTGCAGAGACTATGACTTCCGTTTCATTTGTCACAAATAAAACAGATTTGCGATATTTGGGTACGGCAAATATATAATATATATAGTAAATATACAATATTTTGATGGTATTTTTACCATATTTAGCATTTTATATTTTCAAAGCTAACCCGATATTACAAACATACCGGTTTCGAAATTATCAGACACAATAAAAATTATACAACAGGTATAGTCAAGCCAACATTCATGTATAAAAAAACGGGTATTCGATCGAATACCCGTTTCCAATAACACGACTTAACCGGACTTATTTTGTTACAAGTTCTATCATCTTACCTACAGCAGCGATCACACCCTCTACATTTTTACCACCTGCCTGAGCAAAGTGCGGTTGACCACCGCCGCCGCCCTGTATCAATTTTGCAGCTTCCCGTACGATTGCAGAAGCATTTAAACCGGATGCTACCAGATTATCGCTAAGCATCACCGTCAACAACGGTTTACCCGCATCATAAGTTCCAGCAACAAAAGCCAAATTCTCAGTAATCTCTCCACGCAACTGAAAAGCGATATTTTTAACAAGATCAGAGGGCATCGGACAGTTTAATTTTATCACGTTTATGCCGTTTATTTCCTGCATATTTTTCAACAACCGCTCTTTCAGAACCGCCTCTTTTTCTTTCAGGAATTCCTCAATCTGTTTTTTCAATCCGGCATTTTCTTCTATATGTTTTCTTATTACGCTATTAAGATCGGGTGCATTATTAAACAGTCCCCGCAACTCATTCATCGTATCTTGTGCACTATCCAACAGTTCTTCTACCTTAGCACCTGTAATCGCCTCGATACGACGTACTCCGGCAGCAACAGAACTTTCGGAAACGATTTTCATCATCCCTATATTTCCAGTAGCTTTTACATGTGTACCACCACAAAACTCAACCGATGACCCGAAACGGATTACCCGCACCTCTTCACCGTATTTTTCACCGAATAAAGCAATAGCACCAAGTTCCCGTGCTTCGGCAATAGGAATATTCCGATATTCGGTCAAAGGAATATTCTCACGTATTCTGGCATTGACCAAATGTTCTACTTTTCGAATCTCTTCAGGAGTTACTTTCTGAAAATGTGAAAAATCAAAACGTAACGAATCGGGAGTCACCAACGATCCTTTCTGTTCCACATGTTCTCCCAGAACTTCGCGCAAAGCCTCATCGATCAGATGAGTCGCCGAATGATTCGCTGCACAGGCCGCCCGTTTATCTGTATCTACACAAGCCATCATGGGAACCTCGAGATGTTTCGGCAATTGTTTTACGATATGCACCGGCAAATTATTTTCTTTTCGGGTATCGATCACATCTATCGTCTCGAACTCACTTACAATAACTCCCGTATCGCCTACTTGCCCTCCGCTTTCAGCATAAAAAGGAGTTTTATCCAGTACCAATTGATATAAAGTCTGATTTTTCTGTTTTATCTGACGATACCTCAACAACGACACTTCATATTCGGTATAATCATACCCCACAAATTCCGTTGTCCCCTCTTTGAGAGTAACCCAGTCTCCCGTTTCAACAGCAGCGGCATTTCTCGCTCTCTCTTTCTGTTGACGCATCAGAGAGTCGAATTCATCCAAATCGGCCGATAAATCGTTTTCTTTCAAAATAAGCTCGGTAAGGTCGAGGGGGAAACCATATGTATCATATAACGTAAATGCATCTTTCCCACTAATTTTCTTTTTACCTCCCGTTCGAGCGTCTTCTATAACTTTGTCAAGAAGTTTCATCCCGGTTTCGAGTGTACGTAAAAACGACTCTTCTTCCTCCTTAATCACTTTTTCGATCAACTCTTTTTGTGAAACAAGTTCGGGATAAGCATCTCCCATCGTATCGATAAGAGTAGGAATAAGTTTATATATAAAAGCGCTGTGTTGCCCCAAAAATGTATATCCATATCGAACGGCACGACGCAAAATACGCCGTATCACATATCCGGCTTTCGCATTAGATGGCAACTGACCGTCGGTGATCGAAAATGCGATCGTTCTTACATGATCGGCAATCACACGCATAGCAATATCCGACGAGTTATCGTCTCCGTATTTTTTATTGCTAAGATTGGCAATGGCTCCAATCAAGGGCTGGAAAACATCGGTATCATAATTCGACGTTTTTCCCTGTAAAGCCATACAAAGACGCTCAAAACCCATTCCTGTATCGATTACCCGGGCCGGTAGCGGCTCGAGGGTAGCATCGGCTTTGCGATTATACTGCATAAAAACAAGATTCCAGATCTCGATCACCTGAGGATGACTCGCATTAACCAACGTAAGACCGTCGACCTCAGCCCGCTCTTTTTCACTACGTAAGTCGATATGTATTTCCGAACAAGGGCCACAAGGTCCCGTATCTCCCATTTCCCAAAAATTATCATGACGATTTCCATTGATAATATGCGATGCAGGAAGATGCTTTTCCCAATATATTGCCGCTTCATTATCCCGTTCGAGACCTTCGGGTTCATATCCTTCGAAAACAGTGGCATATAAACGTTCGGGATCTAATTTAAGCACATCTACCAAATATTCCCAAGCCCAGTCGATGGCTTCTTTCTTAAAATAATCGCCAAAAGACCAGTTTCCCAACATTTCAAACATCGTATGATGATATGTGTCGAGACCCACCTCTTCGAGATCGTTATGCTTCCCGCTTACGCGGAGGCATTTCTGCGAATCGGCTACTCTTTTGTAACGGGGATCGACGTTTCCCAGAATAATATCCTTAAACTGGTTCATACCGGCATTGGTAAACATCAGGGTAGGGTCATCTTTAATGACCATCGGAGCCGAAGGTACTATTTGATGTCCCTTCGAAGCAAAAAAGTTTTTAAAAGATTCCCTAATTTCTTTTGCTGTAAGCATATCTTTGATTTTATTATTTCATTGGTTTTTTGTTCCCTTACAGGGACATTCATTCTTCCGCAAATTGATTTCCGGAGTATTAATATTCTGAAAAACAGTTTGCAAAAATAGTTCAAAATATTATTTTTGTGGCTATTGTTGCGTAAAAATTTGCAAATCATCTTGCAAATTTTTATTTGGAATGATCACCGATTCAAACGGGAGAACAAAGAATAATGAGAAAAAAGATTTTTTACGTTTATAATCCCCATACTTTATCTTACGAACGGGTATTTCCATCGCTGAGGAAACGCATATTCACAGCATTACGCCATTTGATCCTCGGATTTACCCTGGGAATTCTCTTTTTTTTCGTTTTTTATTATTTTGTCGATCCTCCCCGTGAACGTTTACTAAAGCAGGAAAACGATAAAATCGAAGCCCAATATAAAATACTTTCCAAACGACTCGACCAGCTACTAAAAGTTATGGCCGATATACAACAACGAGACGACAACTTATACCGTGTAATTTTACAAGCAGACCCAATCGACGCATCGGTAAGAAATGCAGGAATCGGCAATATGACCCGTTATACCGAACTGATGAAACTAAACGATGCCGATTTGGTTGTTTCTACTACTCGTAAACTCGATCAACTCGCCCGTCAAGTATATGTACAGAGTAATTCACTCGACGAATTAGTAAAACTGGGACAAACCCAGGAAGATCGGTTAAAATGTATCCCAGCTATACAACCGGTCTCCAACAAAGACCTGAAACGAACCGCCTCCGGTTACGGACTCCGGATTGATCCCATTTACAAAACCCGTAAATTTCACGAAGGTATGGACTTTGCCGCCGAAACCGGAACACCTGTTTATGCGACCGGTAACGGAAAGGTGGCTGAAGCCGGATGGAAACAGGGATATGGCAACTCTGTACTTATTAACCACGGATACGGTTACCAAACTCGCTACGCCCACATGAGTAAAATATTGGTTCGACCCGGACAAGAGATCAAACGGGGCGAAGAAATCGGGTTAGTAGGAAGTACCGGTAAATCTACGGGGCCTCACCTTCATTATGAAGTAATTTACAAAGGGAAACACGATAATCCGATCAATTATTATTTCTTCGATTTAAGTCCTGAAGATTATGACCGAATGGTACAAATCGCATCTAATCAGGGAATGGTAATGGATTAAAAATGGCAATTATGGAAAAAAACGAACAAAATTCGGGTAAACTCTATTACACCATCGGAGAAGTAGCCGAGATGCTCAAGGTAAGCAAGCCCCTACTGCGGTTTTGGGAAAAGGAATTCGACATTATAACACCCCGAAAATCGGCTAAAGGAACAAGATATTACAGTACTGAAGATATTGAAACCATACGCCTCATTTATTATCTTACCAAAGAAAAAGGACTTACATTATCCGGGGCAAAGAAAAAATTGAAAGAAAACCGGGACGGAGCTATTCGTAACCATGAAATTATAGATCGTCTTACGAATATTAAAGAGGAAATCATCGCCATGAGAGATGAGCTGGAACCAGAAGATTTCACTGAAAATTCTCTTTAAATAAACTTCACAACCTCCTTATACTTAATAAGTACCGATGAGAGATACATAACCGGGTTAGCACGGCATTTATTCCCTGAAATAAATACGTTTTACTCGGGATGATACCGAAGTAAGTATTTCATACGGTATCGTATCGAGCCAACGGGCGACTTCAGTTACCGGAAGATTATCTCCGAATATTTCTACTTTATCTCCTTCTTTACAATCGATATCAGTAACATCTACCATACAAACATCCATACAAATATTCCCTACGTATGGAGCATGTTTCCCATGAATTATAACATAACCTTTACGATTGCCCAAATGACGATCGAGGCCATCGGCATAACCAATCGGTAAAGCTGCGATACGAGACCGTCGCGCAAGTGTTCCCCGACGACCGTAACCGACAGTTTGGTCGGAATCCAATTCTTTAATCTGCAATATAGTCGTCTTTAATGCACTCACATTACGAAGTCCCTTTTCTTCTCCAAGAGGAGAAATTCCATACAGGCCGATACCCAAACGGACAGCATCCATCTGTTCATCAGTAAACCGAGAAATTCCGGCCGTATTCAGTATATGCCTTAACACAGGTTGAGGAGTCGCTTTCTGAACCATTTCGGCACACTCCTTAAAAACAGCAATCTGTTGTTGACTGAATCCATCGAATCGAGCTTCATCACTTCCTGCAAAATGAGAAAATACCGATCGGGCAATTACCGATGGCTGCCCTTTCAAAATCTCTGTCAAATGGAGCATATCCTCTTCAGTAAATCCCAGTCGGTGCATGCCCGAATCAATCTTTATATGTACCGGATAATGTGTAATCCCCAATAACTCGGCTTCTTTTATCAGAGCATTCAGTAACTTAAAGCTATATACTTCTGGCTCGAGCGAATAAGAAAATAAGGTACGGAAACTATTCATTTCAGGATTCATTACCATAATCGGCATAGTAATACCGGCTTTTCTCAATTCGGCACCTTCGTCTGCAACGGCAACAGCCAGATAATCGCATCCCCGGTCTTGCAATGTTTTAGCCAATTCATACGAACCGGCACCGTATCCGAAAGCCTTTACCATGCAAATCATCTTCGTCTCCGGCTTCAACTTTTGTCGGTAAAAATGGAAATTATGAACCATTGCATCGAGATTTACCTCGAGTATGGTTTCGTGCTGTTTTAACTCCAAGGCTTCGGAAATCAACTCAAAATGGAAATCACGGGAACCTTTAATCAAAACCAGTTCATTCGAGAAACGTTCGGCTCCTCCAGACTGTAAGAAAGCATCGGTCGATACATAAAATTCAGTCTCCATACCGAAGAATCGCTCACAAGAGGAAATTTCAGGACCGATACCGATCAGACGGTCAATCCCCTTATGTGAAATCAATTGCGACACTTTCCGGTATAAAGTAGACGGCATCATTCCGGTTTGTAAAAGATCTGAAAGAATCAAAGTTCGCTTCATACCGGCAGCTCCACTACGACGCATTTGAAAATCGAGAGCTATTTCAAGCGAATTGATATCGGAATTATACGTATCGTTTATCAACAAACAATTATTTCTGCCTTCTTTCACTTCAAGACGCATAGCAACCGGCTCAAGGAGAAGCATACGAGCCGCAATCTCCGACGAAGTTTTCCCCAGATATAGCATTACGGCAAGACAATGTATCGCATTTTCTACCGAAGCGTCTTCGACAAACGGAATGGTAAATTCACTTTCATATTGAAGGTAAGAATACTTTACTGTCGTACTGGCCTCGTTCTTAATTATCTTAATAATATACAATGGGCTATTCTTATCACGGTGCGACCAGGCGATTTCTCGCGTACCCATACATAATTTTTCTACCGCATCGAAAATTACGGGAGAATCTCCGTTATAAATTATCGAATCGGCATTTTTAAATAAGACCAGCTTCTCGATACATTTTTCTTCTACAGAAGAAAATCCTTCCTGATGCGCATTTCCGATATTTGTAATTACACCTACCGTAGGACGTATAATATCTTCGAGATTAATCATTTCTCCCGGCTGGGAAATACCGGCCTCTATCACGGCCAATTCTGTCGCATCATTTATTTGCCATACCGAAAGAGGGACACCGATTTGCGAATTATAACTTCTCGGAGAACGTACCATATTATAATCCTCATGCAATAGCTGATACAGCCATTCTTTAACAATTGTCTTACCGTTACTTCCCGTAACACCGATTACCGGAATATTGAAACGCTTTCGATGTGCAGCTACCAGATTCTGCAATGCCTCTAAAGTGTCGTGGACTCTAAGAAAATTTGCTTCAGGCATCTTCTCGACATTTTCAATATCTTTACTGATAACAAAATTACGAACGCCTTTCCGATACAAGTCATCGATATACCGGTGGCCGTCGTTCCGAGATGTCACCAAAGCAAAAAAAAGAGTTTCTTCAGGAAACGTCAGCGAACGGCTGTCGGTAAGTAATTCCGATATGGTATATTGAAACAAATCGGCATTATCGGCTTTTATTAATCGTACAATTTCAGAAATCGGGTAATTCATTCCACTACAATGTTTTCAATAAATCCTCTATTAAGTGAATTTCATTCGAGAGGGCAAAGTAAGGGTATTTTTCGCTAAATCGTTCCAGTTTAAGCAAGTTTTGCATTACGAAATCTTTGTATGCAATTTTATCCGGCGTTAAAGGGCGATGCCTTAACGATCGACTTAACTTCGACCATTCGTCGTAAACGGCACGGGTTTCTTCATTGAAAAACACATCCGTGAAGCGTTCCCAAATATAAGAAACCGCTACCGGAGAAGGATGTATCATATCTTCGTTGTAAAACCGATAATCCCGTAACTCGTCATTCATAATTTCATATGAAGGAAAATAAAAACAGACCCCGGGATAAGAGCGGCACAACTCATCGGCAGCAAGCAACAATACTGCTTTACTCAACTGATTTTCATGCATACCGTCTTTCAAATGCCTCACCGGACTCACCGTAAATAATATTTTCAATCCGGAGTTCCGGGATATTAACCGATTTATTAAAGAAGACCAGCGTTCTACAATTTCAGAAGGAGTTACCCGTTCGCGAACAAAATCTGAAGCCGGCTGCTTGTGACAATTAGAAACTACCTCCCCAGTCGACTTTAACCGGTAAACATAGGACGACCCCCATGTTACCATCAGCCAGGCAGATGTTTTCAATTCGTCCGAAGCTTTTATAATACGTTCATTAATACGATGCAGACATTCATTCTTGTCGGTATGCGAAAACAAAGAATGATGCATTCTGCTATGCCACAACCGTCCGTCCTGAAAAAGATCATCGGGTGTAAATACCTTCGTATCAAGCATTATCGTCAAGGCTCGTTCAATCGACAGCGGATTATACTGTATTCCGAAAGGGTTTACGTCGGCATTGAATTTCGATAACAAAAGGCGCTCTCCGATATGTTCGGTAAAGCAAGATCCGAACAACAAAAGCTGTTGATGGTAAGTCACCGGTACAATCGACCGGGAAAGAGGTATTACAGTACTGAAATCCATACGACAAAGATACGCATTTATAAGAAATTGACGATAAAAAAATATATTGTTAAATTTGAATAACGAAATATCTTTTGTTATACCTTTGCCTCGCTTTACCAGATAACCGCCAAAAGGACAATCGGAATAATTCAGCTACAATCATTGTACTGTAAAATGACATACATGGATACAATTATGAAAAAAACTTTTTTTTCACTATTTACACTCGTAGTGCTTTGGAGTTGCTCTTCTAAAAATCAGGATACGTCTGATAAGGGAAACGATCCGTCTGATGTAGTAAACGTAACAATCGATACCACTGTACCTACCGATTCGTCTTTTGTATATACCAACGCATTGGAATTACCTGAATTTATCGGATTTACCGATTTCGGAGGAGGACTCATTTCAGATGATTTCGGGTTCCACATCTTACAAGATGACAAAGAAGGAAAAACAGTATTCCTGTTCGATGAACTGGCCGGTTACGATAAAGACGGTATTCCCTCATGGATGCTGCTCGATACTCTGCAAGTTAAAGGCACCGACCTGAACATAGGTTGGGCCGGAAACGTAGAAAAAAACGGGAAGATCGATCCGGAAATCATGGTATTATTACCCGAAAATACCGACCGGGAAGCAGAAAGATATACCGATATCGTAAGAGCTTGGCGTTTTAACCGAAAAAACAAGACCATCGACGAAATATCGATCGAAG
This sequence comes from Coprobacter tertius, assembly GCF_024330105.1. Classification (NCBI taxonomy): domain Bacteria; kingdom Pseudomonadati; phylum Bacteroidota; class Bacteroidia; order Bacteroidales; family Barnesiellaceae; genus Coprobacter; species Coprobacter tertius. The sequence continues at coordinate 27,812 of NZ_JANDHW010000011.1, read as the reverse complement.
GTCTTGTATGCAATAACGACATGTATAGTATCGACTAAACGGAATTCCGCTCATTTAAAAACTAGACTCATTGATACGGGGTACATGGATATATTTCATCCCCCCTTCACTTTCCGGTTGAGGCAACGGTTCGGTATAGCAAATATAATTTCCGATACATCTCGTAATGAGTATATCATCATGGTGTCCGTCCATAGCACCGAAACTTCCGTTAGGTTTCCTTTCAAATACATCATGTTCATAACAAGCGTCCGTATCTCTTTCGATATAGCCGTTTTCTCTCAACATCAGAATCTGATGATTTATAATCAATGTTTTTGTAGAACGATTCATATGGAATCCCCAACGCAATGGAGCCGAAACTCGAATAGGTCCCACCGGTGCCCGAGCATACAAATGCGTATATACCCCCGATAAAGTATCCAATAAATATTCGGTGTGTTCCCCGTCGGTATGTTCAGTCTCGAGCGTATTACTTTCGATCACCAATAACGAATCCTGATAAAATGCAGCGATCTGGGCCGATTTCCAAGCCAACAAATCATGATCGATATGTCCTCTCCATTGTGCTACCACCTCGGGAACGCCTCCATAAGCCATCCAGTATCGATCGAAAACAACAATTACCGAATAATCAGCTTTAACCGAGCGCCCTCCAATATCTACAACCGTAATGTACCGGTATTTTACACTTTTCTTATTTTCCGGTAACGCCCATACTCGTAAAAGTCCCCCGGTTTCAGACGTAAACCGTAAGTTTTTCAGGCACTCTTTACCCGCAGATGAAGCACCGTATATTTCCCCGGTGTAATCAGCGGGGCGGCACCCTTGCCTCAACCGTTGCACATGTCTGATATCGAATACCCTTTCTCCCGAATGATTAAACGCCTCCACATCATCCGAAGGATATTCTGCCATCATATCGGCATGATCGGCATATTCTTTACGCTTCTGCCGATACCATGCAATAGCCTCGAGCGTAGCTCCTCGTTCCCATAATGAACATTCGTATTCATCAAGAGAGGCGATAAACGCTTTTTCATCCTCTACCGGCATCGCATACATTTCTATCTCGAACCAGGGAATGAAGATAAACTGTTTATCGCTCTCTCCTCTTTTTGCCCGCTCGCACTCCTGATGAAAATAATTTCCCGTACCGTTAGCCGTACTTTCGAGCACGACTATCGAATAAGGCAACAAAGCGACAGAACCGCAAACCGAACGTATCAACGATTCGGGAGATTTCAATTTCGTACGCGGCCAAAAGGCAACTTCAGAAAGATGAGCCATAACGGCATCGGCCCCCCTTATCGACTCAGGTGTTTCAGCCGAACCAATCGTAACCCGGCAGCCTGTTCCCGCAATAATCGAAGTATTATTCATTTTTTCATACGGTTGAAAACGAGGCACCTCATCACCATCAACCAACCATGCAGGATAAGACTCTAACAGTTTACTGTACATACCTTTTATATTGGCTGCCGAGTCTTTTAGATGAGCACAAATAACACTATTCCAATTTCGACGATGTACCAACTGAATCCAAGCCATATAAATTTGTATGAGTGTAGAACCGCCCCATTGGCGAGCTTTCAACAAAATAAGTCGAATGGGCTTCCCGGCAAGCCTCATTTGTTCTAACTCCTGCAATAGGCGCCTCTGAGGTCGATTCAGCCGAAAAGGAATATCCGAGTCCCCCAGTTTGTTTTTTATTTTTACAAACATGATCGCCCAAAACTCAAAATCATATCGTACCCGCACCTCTATCCATCGCCGCCAGATTTCATCCATTATTTCCGACGAAGGATTCTGTTTCAGTATATTCACCGCAAAAGCCTCCAAAGATCCTTCTCGAGAGAGGAGCTTTACCAGTTCTACCTTTTCGGCCATTGCCAAAGGCACATATTGCAAAGGTAAAGGGGCATCAGAAACCGCAATACATTTTCTCTCTCCCACACATCCTTCTCCCGTTTCGGGATAATACGGAGCCTCGATTTTCTGTTTTCTTTTCCGATTTTCTTCCGAAGTAATTTCCGTTTTATCAATCATTCCTCATTTTTTCGGCAAAAATGCCTTAAAAACAATCATCCCCTATGCGATAACTGAAAATGTCATTTTACCGGACGAATTGCCGCCAACCGGTCGAGCGTATCGGCAATCACATGTAATGCCTTTCCTTCTCGTCCGTCATCGGCACCTACTTCGCGTTTTTCGATAATCTCAATACATTTCAATAAAGTAACTTCATTGCCGCACTCCGGTATCATTTCTCTAAGCCGACTATAACACAAGTCGAGTATCTCACGACGTTTACGGTTATATTCTTCCAACTGAAGGGCCGAAGAATCCGGTTCTTTTTTTTTCTTCATTTCCTTTCTCCTTTTATAAATTATACAATAACGGTTTTATAACTATCACATGAATACGCAAAGATATAGGGGGATATTTGCAGCGGGATGTTATAACTAAAAAATCGATTTATAAACTAAAAAAGAAAAATTATGTCACTCTTAGGACTTATTCCCTCCGCAATAACCGGCATCATGTCGGGAATACAACAATCGGCGGCAAATAAAGCGAGAAAAAAGATGAACCGTGAACTGGACATACAACAAAGCCGGCTCGACAATCTTTTCAATGCAGAATATTACGGGGATTATATGAACCGAGCCGACGTGCAAAACCTGCTTTCCCAAGCACGGAAACTTAGCGAAGATCAAAATCGGATAAATACAGGAATAGCGGTAGTCAGCGGTGCAACTCCTGAAACTACAATCGCTATGCAAAAGAATATCTCCGATTCGGTCGGAAACACCGTCGGGAACATCGCGGCCAATGCCGCCAACTGGAAAAACAGCGTTTTGAATAATTACTTGGCGCATACATCGGCTATACAAGACAAACGCTACGATTCCTATCGAAACTCATCGGACATGTTCAGTACGTTTGCCAACAATAACCTGAATGCGGCAGCTGGAGGTTTTACCAACTATCTGCTCATGAATCGGGCAAATTCGGCACCACGCTATAATTCTTATTCTTCGCTATCTACCGGACCAACCCAAAATTCAACATTATGAAAACGATCAGTTCTGAACCCAAACCGGATATGACAAAAAATATCCGGGAAGAAATAGTCAGATCTGTCGGTGAAGGAAACGGCTTTTACGATACATGCCGTAAAAAACTTAGAGATCATCGACAGAAAATATCTCCTGCTCGAAAACAGATAGATGAACTTGCAGATGTAATGATTCTGGTCGGTAGCACACTTTATGAAACCCCTGAAAAAAAGAACGGGATACAAGATAACCGCTTTTTCAGGTTATACGAAAACATAAAATATTCCGGGTGTTATCGCATTCCCAAACGGGATTTCAGAGCCATGGTAGATCGCTGCAATAATTGGCCGGCTTACTTGTCGGGGAAAATATTCGATCTCGGCCCGTTCGATATCGAACGGGCTCGCGAGGAAGGAAATACTGCCGACGAACAAAGGCATCACTTATTCAATCTCTTTATTTCAAGAGGGATGTCTCCCCGATCGGCCCGAGCTATTATCCTGAACATGAATGTGTAATATAAATCAAACAGACATGAATTTATACTTTAACAACAACGAAGAAGACAAATCGAATAAAAATCGCTGGGACAGCCCCGACCCGCTACTGATAAAAAGGTATAGGCCTAATTTAGGAAACTTTTCCCAACTGGAAAATGACAGTACGGGAAATTATCAATACCCGAATTTATCTGTAAATACAACCACCGATAACAGATCCGATGTATTCAACATTTTCGGGAATAAAGATTTATATCCTCTGATAAATCAGAATCCCCAATATCCAAACTCAACAAAAAATGATCTGGACTTCATACCGGATAATATATGGGGTACTATAAACGACTGGAGAAAAAATGCGGTTAACAAGTATTATCCTACCGGTAACCCGAATTTCGGAATGACAAATTATCCCTATTTCCCGGATACCGCATCCACCTCTCAGGGCCCTATATTTTATAATTCACAAACAGGATATGGAAATGCCGATACAAATCGTACACAAAATATTGAAACGACTATTCGTAAACCTGCCGAGCCTGTCACCGGATTTGGCGAAGGGATGAAATTGGCCTGGGATAAAACCAAAAACAATTGGTCTTATAATTTAGGGAAAATTAAAAATTGGTGGAATGATGAAGACGAACAGCAAGAAGCTTACGAACGATTGCAACCCGTAATGAACCAAATTTTATCCTGGGACGATGAAAAAATAAAAAACCACATCAAAAGAATGCAAGCCGGGATAAAACAAATGACAGAACATCCTCCCATCCAAGGACTCGAATTTGAAGATCAGGTAAAAGCAGTAGAGTTCTCGAACGAGCGGGCCCGTAAAGAACAGATGAAAATACAAGCCCTACAGAATATCCTCGATATGCGTAACCAAGGGATGAGCAATACACAAATCAACGACTCTATCGGAAACTATATACAAATCGGAGGAGAAGGTAAACACCAAATGCAAAAAGCACTCGAGACAAACGATTCTTTCCCTGAAGCTGAAGGTTGGGCAAAAGTAGGAGAAGTAAGTGCAGGAATCGCACAACAGGCATTACCAATAATCGCAGGAATAGTCTCACCTCCGGCCGGAATCGCTCTCGGAGTAGCTAACGTTTCGGAAATGACATCTGAAGGACTGGCTCAGGCTCAAATGAATCTCGATCGGTACGAAAAACAAACCGAACAGAAAATACCGGATATGCAACGTAATTTATATCTGGGAGCATACGCCGGGTCCGAATTACTTCTTCAGGGCTTGATGCAAGGTCGATACCTCGGGAATCTTTCAGCTCCCATCCGTAATCGACTTGGAGAAGGAATGATGAAAAGGGTTATGAACAGCCCCGAGGCTCGTAATGAAATCACCCGCCTGCTCGGGAAATATACACAGGGGCAAAATGGAGCCATTTTACGCGGTATATTAACGGATGCTTCAGCCCAGGGGATGGCCAATGCGGCTACTTCTATTTCTCAGGATATGGCTTCCCGTATTTATATGCAACCCGACGAATACCCCCATTTAGCCGAAATATTAAACAATTCGGTCGTTGCCGGTGCCGAGGGTGCGATTACGGGAGGACTTATCGGAGGACTGAGTCGTAAAGGAAATACAATACTGCATAACCGCCGTAGAAAAAAACAGGGTACAGTCGCAATTGCCGAGACTCCGGATTACGGAACCGTAGAAGTATTATCGAAAACAAACGATGGAAATTACGATGTACTTACTTCACGCGGTGATATAGTATCTATACGTCCCCGCGAAATGAGCGAAATAAAGACCATGAGTTTCGATGAATATAACCGGTTGAAACAGGGAACGCCAATACAAGAATATCCGCTTGAGAATGCTGGTCGGCGCGTCCCGGATTCGGATATAAAGCCGACAAGCGAAATATTTTCTCCCGATTTAAAATTAATTTATCCCGAAATAAAAAAAGAAACGAACTCACCACAAAAGAATATCGAAGTAAAAAAGTTACCCGAAATAGATTTCTCAGCTAATTACGATATAGATCCTAACCTGATTATGGCCACCCCTGAGGACATACCGGCAGCACGACTACGGCAAAAATTACGAGACCCCGAAAGGGTAAAAAAAGCAATGATTACAAACGATGTAAAAGAAAAAGGGATAAAAGGCCTGATGGGAGAAAACGCCGACGGATTTTACCAACGGATATATTCACTGATGCCGCAACAAGCAAGAGACTGGTACCTGAGAAAATACGGATCGAGGCGAGAAGCCGCCGAAGAATATCTTAATTCTATGATCGAAGGGAATATCTCAAACCCTAACCTTTGGGAAAAAACCAGAGTAATAAGCCGTCAGTTCATTCGTAATCATACAGGAGCCGATCTTCCGTTAAGCGATAACGAATTACGCTATCTATTATGGAAAGCACGTAATCGCATTACCCAGGAAGATTCCATCGAGGAAATGTTTCGGAAAAACATCCGCGACAGCCAAATGAAAAAATCGGAATTCCCCGATGACAATGAGTTCTGAAAACTATCATATCAATCTGACAAATAGCTTCGCACGTTAAAGCGAAGCTATTTTTTGTCTTCTTTCATATTTTTTGTGCAAAACGAGTGCATCTTTATTTTATACTTGCACATCATATATTAATGTATAAAATATTTAATACCGAACAAAAAACAGCAATTATGGAACGAATAAAATTTTTGTTATCCCTCCTATGCGTAGGAACACTTTGTTTAACGATGATCTCCTGCGACAATGATGACGACAAGTATTACGTTAATTCTTGGATCGGATTCGCAACGGTAAATGCACCCGGAACCACCGGAGAATTTCCGGTAGGTCAGGGAGGTTTCGGGCTCACCTTCGATGACGGCACGAAAATGTGGCCCAGAATGATCGACACCCGGCTTGCCCAAGTACGCACATTCGATAAACAACGGATGATTGTAGATTTTACTTATCTGAACGACACAAAAGAAGGATATGACCATACGATATGCGTTAATAACCTGCGTACGATACTAACCAAAAACATCGCCACTGTCAATAATTCTACCACCGACGCCCACCTTTTAGCCAATGATAAAATACGCATTGTGAATGCCTGGGTAGGAGATAATTATATCAATATTGTTTTCGACTATTCTGCCAGCCCCGGATCTACACACTACATAAACCTTATCGACGATCAACGTACACCGGTAACAAATCCCGATAACGGCGTATATTCCCTCACTTTTGTTCACGACGCCAACAACGATACAGGAACTTATAAAGCACGTGGATATGTCTCTTTTCCCATTCCCGAAAATATCGGCCAGTTTACTAAAATAAAGATTTTCGCAAAAGGGGAAAGCACCGATCAGGAATTCATCATAGAATATAAAAACACTTCGCCGACCGACGAGTCGATATTAAAACTCATCGATAACACCAACGAAATATTATAAGTACAGATTTATTTCAACCGAAATCATTAACTTCAGAGTAACGGCATTTTATCGCTGTTACTCTTTTTTTTTCGAAATGTTTTGTATTTCAGATAAAAAACGTACCTTTGCGAGCCGATTATTATCAAAGTTTGAGAAAATTTTAGCGGAAAAGAATTGCTTCTGTGTCCGAAGTAGTTTTATTTACGCATATATCAAGTAATTAACAATTAAAAATTAAGCAAGTGGATACTTTAAGTTATAAGACCATTTCTGCAAACAAAGCAACTGTAAAAAAAGAATGGGTTGTAGTAGATGCGACCGGTCAGGTGTTGGGACGTTTGTCGGCTAAGGTTGCCAAACTCTTAAGAGGTAAATACAAACCGAGTTTTACCCCTCACGTTGATTGCGGTGATAATGTAATCATTATCAATGCCGATAAAGTAGTGTTGACCGGTAAAAAATGGACCGATCGCGTATATCTGAAATATACCGGATACCCCGGTGGTCAAAGAGCATTTTCTCCTGCCGACCTGCAGAAAAAAGGAGATGCAAAATTATTCGAGAAAGTAGTAAAAGGCATGTTGCCCAAAAACAAACTCGGCGCTGCTTTGTTGCGTAACCTCTATGTATATAGCGGCAGCGAACATCCGCACGAAGCACAACAACCCAAATCAATTGATATAAACACTCTTAAATAAGCAGTATGGAAGTAGTTAATGCAATAGGAAGACGAAAAGCTGCGGTAGCTCGTGTATTCGTAAAAGAAGGAACCGGCGTAATCACTATCAACAAAAGAGATATTTCGGGTTATTTTCCTTCGAGCATCCTTCAATTTATCGTTAAACAACCGTTATCGGTTCTCGGTGTAACCGAAAAATACGATATTAAAGTAAATCTCGATGGCGGCGGTTTCAAAGGACAAGCCGAAGCTTTGCGCTTGGCTATCGCCCGTGCACTGGTTAAAATAAATCCCGAAGATAAACCGGCATTGAAAGCCGAAGGATTTATGACTCGTGACCCGCGTAGCGTCGAACGTAAAAAACCGGGACAACCCAAAGCGAGAAAAAGATTCCAGTTCAGCAAACGTTAATAGTATTTGTAAGTCTCTCGCAACAAGTATTCAGCGTTTAGTATCCAAATTGCAGGGACTTTGCCCCGTTCGGGTTACTACCTTGCAATTGATTTAGTAGAATGTAAACGATAAAAAAAAGAAAAATGGCTATTACAAATTTCGACCAATTATTAGAAGCCGGTGTACACTTCGGACACTTAAAAAGAAAATGGAATCCGGCAATGGCTCCTTATATCTTCATGGAGCGCAATGGTATTCATATCATTGACCTTTATAAAACAGTTGCTAAAATAGAAGATGCTGCTGCTGCATTGAAACAAATCGCCAAATCAGGCAAAAAAGTTCTCTTTGTAGCCACAAAAAAACAAGCTAAACAAGTAGTTGCCGACAAAGCCGCTGCAATAAATATGCCTTATGTTATCGAACGTTGGCCCGGTGGTATGCTTACCAACTTCCCGACTATACGTAAAGCCGTGAAGAAAATGACTACGATCGATAAAATGACTAAAGACGGTACTTTCGACAACCTGTCGAAACGTGAAAAACTGCAGGTTACCCGTCAACGCGCTAAACTCGAAAAGACACTCGGTAGTATTGCCGATCTGACTCGTCTTCCATCTGCCCTTTTCGTAATAGACGTAATGAAAGAACACATTGCCGTACGCGAAGCTAATCGCTTGGGCATACCGGTATTTGCCATGGTAGATACTAATTCCGATCCTTCCAATATCGATTTCGTAATCCCCGCTAATGACGACGCAACCAAATCGATCGAAGTAATTCTCGATGCTGTTTGCGGTGCTATGCAGGAAGGTCTCGAAGAAAGAAAAGCTGAAAAGATCGATACCGAAGCAACCGAAGGCGAAGCAGCTCCCAAAAAAGAGCGCAAAACCCGTGTAGCTAAAAAAGAGAGAACCAAAAAAGAAGACGACGAAGCCCTCAACGCTAACGTTGCCGAAAAGTTCCTCAAAGAAACGGAAGAATAAAAACATTTAATAAAATGTGCAAAGAGTAAGACTCGAAAGGCCTTACTCTTTTGCGCTTAATCTTACTAACTAACATAACCAATAGGAGAAAAATATATGGCTGTTACAATGGCTGATATTACCAAGCTTCGCAAAATGACCGGAGCCGGTATGATGGATTGCAAAAACGCCTTGAATGAAGCTAATGGCGATTTCGATGGCGCTATGGAAATTATCCGTAAAAAAGGAAAAGCTATCGCTGCTAAGCGTGAAGACCGGGAAGCTTCTGAAGGTTGCGTACTGGCCGATGCTAAAGGCGATTTCGCTGCTATTGTTGCCCTGAAATGCGAAACAGATTTCGTTGCTCAGAATCAAGACTTTATTGCTCTTACCCGATCGATATTGGATGTAGCTCTCGAAAAAAGACCCGCAGATATCGAAGCGCTGAAAACTCTTACCATCGACGGACGCACGATCGCAGATCTTATTGTAGACCGTAGCGGTATTACCGGTGAAAAAATGGAACTGGGTTATTACGGCTCTCTGACTGCTCCTTCTACTATTTTTTATATCCACCCGGGAAATAAACTGGCAACCATTGTAGGTTTCAACCAGAAAGACATAGACTATCAGGTAGCACGCGATGTAGCTATGCAAGTAGCTGCCATGAACCCCATCGCTGTAAACCGGGAAGAAGTACCGGCCGATGTTATTGCCAAAGAACTCGAAATCGCAAAAGAAAAAGCACGGGAAGAAGGCAAGAAAGAAGAAATGCTCGATAAGATCGCCCAAGGTCGTATCAACAAATTCTTCCAGGAAATGACTCTGCTCGAACAAATTTTTGTAAAAGACGGAAAGAAAACGATACAACAGTATCTCAGCGAACAAAACAAAGATCTTACCGCTGTTTCATTCGTTCGTTTTACACTAAACGCAGAATAAAGAAATACCGGTATTTAAAAATATATATCGAAAAGGCTGCATACGAAAATGCAGCCTTTTCTGTTTCTACCCAAAGGGCATATACAATGTTTACAATAAAAGCACCCGGCAAACGTTATAAATTATAAAAAATAAAAGATCGGACAATGCAAAATATATACGATACCCGGCAAAAATTCAAATTCATATTTCTTTCCCTGTCTCTAATCATCGTGGCAGTTTTCCTATACATTTCCAATAACTTGGTAAAAGACCTCTCGGTAGAAGAGCGCAATAAAATGGAAATATGGGCCGAAGCCACACGGGCACTCGTTACCGAAAGGCCCGATTCCTCGACTGTCGATGTAGGGCTTAACTTACGTATATTGCAAAGCAATACCTCCATTCCGGTAATTATCGCAGACGAAGACGATAATATCATCGACTACCGAAATCTAAATATTCCGGAAGAAAAAAGCGACCGTTTTTTAGAAAAAAAACTCGATGAATATAAGAAAAACTCAAACACCATAGAAATTCCTATCGACAACGAAACTCGACAGTACCTCTATTACGACGATTCTATATTGCTCAAAAGACTTTCATATTATCCTATGATACAAATGGGGGTTATGATTTTGTTCATCATCATCGCTTATCTCGCACTGATGAGTACTAAAAAAGCCGAACAAAACAAAGTATGGGTGGGGCTCTCTAAAGAAACGGCACACCAACTGGGAACTCCCATCTCTTCTCTCATGGCTTGGATGGATCTTCTCGAGCTGAACGGAGTAAACAAGGAACTGCTTTCAGACATGAATAAAGATGTAAAACGGCTTTCTGTCATTGCCGAAAGATTCTCTAAAATAGGGTCGAAACCCGAAATGAAACTCGAATCGGTAAACGATGTACTGACCAACGCAACAGAATATATGCGTCGCCGAGTTTCCGAAAAAGTAAAAATAACGACCCATACACCCGATGAACCCATATACAGTATGATGTGCGTACCCTTAATAGAATGGGTTATCGAAAACTTATGTAAAAACGCCATAGACGCCATGAGCGGTGAAGGGAAAATAGATATCACCCTATTTCGGGACGAAAAATGGTGCTACATCGAAATAAAAGACAGTGGCAAAGGAATACTGAAAAAATATTTCAAAACAATTTTTCATCCCGGCTTTACCACCAAAAAAAGAGGCTGGGGGCTGGGACTTACCCTCGTAAAACGAATTATTGAAGAGTATCACGATGGAAAAATTTTCGTAAAAGACTCTGAGATTGGTAAGGGAACGACCTTCCGAATCGAGTTGAGACTTGCCTGAATCACACTCTCCTAAATGAACAACAACCTTTCGTTTAACTGTTAACAGTACCTATAAAAAGAGTTTATTCTGTTGATTTTTGCAAAGATGCAATAAAAAGAAGTGAAAAGTTTACAGAGAGAATTATTTTTTATACCTTTGCAGGGTTTTAACGACTGTAAGCAGTGGGAAAATTTGATTTATATAAAATTCCGCTAAAGAGCCTTTCGGAAGGTACTCAAAAATATGAATACCAACTCGATGATCAGTTCTTCAGGAATATAGATAGTCCTGAAGTACAAAAAGGCAAAGTAAATGTTATATTGACGGTAAAAAAATCGGTCAACACATTCGAGTTGAATTTCGAGATCGAAGGGGTAATACAGATCCCCTGTGACCGATGTCTCGACTATATGGATCAACCGGTTTCCACTCATGAACGCATATTCGTGAAATTCGGGAAAGAATACAGTGAAGAAAATGACGATATCGTCATCATACCCGAAACAGAAGGTGAAATAAACGTCGCGTGGTTTTTGTATGAGTTTATTGCGCTCACTATACCTCTGAAGCATGTTCATCCGGCCGGAAAATGTAACAAGACAATGAGTTCGAAACTCAAAAAACACACTACCCGAAGCGTCGATGACGAAGAAGACGAGGAAGTCGGAGACTCTCTTTTCGAAGAGGGAGAAGAAGATATTCCCGACGATGATAAAACAGACCCGCGATGGGACGAACTCAAAAAATTAATAGATAATAATTAAAGTAATAAGAAAATGGCACATCCTAAAAGAAAACAATCGAAGACAAGAACAGCCAAAAGAAGAACTCACGACAAGGCTGTAGCTCCTACTATGGCAATCTGCCCGAATTGTGGAGCATGGCATATTTACCATACTGTTTGTGGCACATGCGGTTACTACAGAGGTAAATTAGCAATCGAAAAAGAAGCTGCTGTTTAATAGCCTTTAGGGAATTATTAAATTGCAAATAAACCCAAAGCCCTAAAGACATATTTTTAGGGCATTTTTTTTAACTCAGCTATGTTTTAATTATGCAAAATGCAGTTATTACAGGGGTGGCTTCTTACGTTCCCGACTATGTGCTGACCAACGAGGAGTTGTCGCAAATGGTCGATACCAACGATGAATGGATCACCACACGTGTTGGAATTAAAGAACGACGCATACTTAAAGGCGAAGGAATGGGTTCTTCGGAATTGGGGTATCGCGCCGTGAACGAACTTTTAGAAAAAACCCGCACAAAAGCCGACGATATCGAACTGGTCATTTGTGCAACTTCGAACCCGGATTACCGCTTTCCGTCGACAGCCTCTATTATTGCCGAAAAATCAGGATTGAAACACTGTTTCGGTTATGACATCCAGGCTGCTTGCGCAGGATTTATCGTAGCCCTTCAGGCAGGCGCAGCGTATGTAAAAAGCGGTCTTTACAAAAAAGTCATCGTTTTGGCAGCCGAAAAGATGTCATCGATGACCAATTACACCGATCGCTCGACCTGCCCGCTTTTCGGGGATGCAGCAGCAGCCGTGTTGCTGGAACCGACCGACGAAGATACAGGCGTAATCGACGCGGTCTTTCGTACCGACGGAATAGGGCTCCCTCATCTTATCATGAAGGCCGGAGGTTCGGCATATCCCGCTACGCACGAAAGCATCGACAATATGGAGCACTATGTGTATCAGGAAGGTCGTGCCGTTTATAAGCATGCGGTTTCAGACATGCTTGAAGCATCGCTCGAAGTGATGAAACGTAATAATCTCGATGTAAATACATTAGATTGGTTTATACCTCATCAGGCCAATGCGAGAATTATCGAAGCCATCGCCGGACGTATAGAAATCGATCCTAAAAAAGTCGTTATTAACATCGAAAAATACGGAAATACAAGCGCGGCTTCTATTCCCCTTTGTCTTTCAGAATGGGAAGATAAATTCAAAAAAGGCGACAACCTCGTTCTGGCAGCTTTCGGAGCCGGATTTACTTGGGGTGCAGTTTTCCTGAAATGGGGATACAATAAAAAATAAGGTACCCGGATAAAATTAATACGCCAAGTTACGCCTGAGTCATCTCTTTGCGCTGCTTAGCGTATTTTTTTACCTGTTAGCTGACGGTATTTTAACGATCTTTTATCTGAATATATTGTTATTACCGAAAGACTACTAACGAATTAATACCTTTTTATTATGCATAAAGCTGGTTTTGTAAATATTGTGGGAAACCCGAACGTAGGGAAATCGACGTTGATGAATTCCCTCGTAGGCGAACGTATTTCGATTATCACATCGAAAGCGCAAACCACCCGCCATCGAATTATGGGTATCGTTAATACCGACGACATGCAGATCGTGTATTCCGATACCCCCGGAGTCCTGTCGCCTAATTACAAATTGCAGGAGTCTATGTTGAACTTCTCCCAGTCGGCACTCAAAGACGCCGACATCTTATTGTATGTTACCGACGTTGTTGAGTCTCCCGAAAAAAATAAGGCATTTCTCGAAAAAGTGGCGGCACAAACCATACCGGTTTTAGTCGTAATAAATAAGATAGATTTGTTAAAAGACCAGCAGGTACTCGAACAATTGGTTGCCCATTGGTCGGAATTACTGCCAAATGCCGAGATCATTCCGGTATCTGCACAATATAAATTTAACCTCGACTATTTACTGAAACGAATCGAGACACTATTACCGCCCTCCCCTCCTTTTTTCGAAAAAGATGCGCTTACCGACAAACCGGCACGTTTTTTCGTAACCGAAATCATTCGGGAAAAAATATTGCTTACTTACGAAAAAGAAATACCCTATGCCGTAGAAGTGGTGATCGAACAATTCCGTGAAGAGGAAAATTCGATTCATATTATGGCCGTTATTTACGTCGAAAGAGATTCGCAGAAAGGAATTATTATCGGGAAAGGAGGAAGCGCTCTTAAGCGGGTAGGTACACTCGCTCGAAAAGACATCGAAGCCTTTTTCCAAAAACATGTATATCTCGAACTGTATGTAAAAGTAGAAAAAGACTGGAGAAATAAAGAAAATAAATTGAAGAGTTTCGGTTACAAGCTCGACTAAAAATAGACTTACCGAAACCCGGATCATCACGGCTGTGACAGCCGCAAAAAAATTAATAACAAAAAAATTATGGGAAATATTGTAGCTATTGTCGGACGTCCGAATGTTGGAAAATCGACACTTTTTAATCGTCTCACAAAATCTCGGAAAGCGATTGTCAACGAAGTATCGGGAACAACACGAGATCGCCAGTATGGTAAAGTAGAATGGTGTGGGAAAGAATTCTCGGTCATCGATACAGGCGGGTGGGTAGTAAACTCCGAAGATATTTTCGAAGAAGAAATAAATAAACAAGTGGCTCTTGCTATAGACGAGGCCGATGTTATACTCTTTGTAGTAGATGTCATGACCGGAACTACCAATCTCGACGATCATGTAGCTGAAATTTTAAGGAAATCGAAAAAGCCGATCTTTCTTATTGCCAATAAGACCGATACCAATGAGTTGCAATACAATGCTGCTGAATTTTATCGTCTCGGGTTAGGTGACCCATGGTGTATTTCGGCCATAAACGGATTCGGAACCGGAGATTTGCTCGATGAAGTCATTGCCAAATTCCCGGAAAAAGAAGAGGAAGTCATCGAAGAAAATATCCCTCGTATTGCCGTAGTAGGACGTCCTAACGCCGGAAAATCATCGATCATCAATGCCTTTATCGGAGAAGAACGCTATATTGTTACCGATATTGCCGGCACGACACGGGATTCGATTTTTACCAGATATAATAAATACGGTTTCGATTTTTATCTGGTAGATACTGCCGGTATTCGCAAGAAGGGAAAAGTAACCGAAGACATCGAATATTATTCTGTTATCCGGTCGATCAGGGCCATCGAAAGTTCCGACGTGTGTATTCTTATGATAGACGCCACACGAGGTATCGAAAGTCAGGACCAGAATATTTTCTCTCTTATCCAAAAAAACAAAAAAGGGCTGGTTGTATGCGTAAACAAATGGGATTTGGTAGAAGACAAATCGAATAAAGCGATTAAAACATTCGAAGATGCGATTCGCGAACGCTTCGCACCCTTCGTCGATTTCCCGATCGTGTACACTTCGGCCCTTACCAAACAGCGCATTTTCAAAGTCCTCGAAATGGCTTCTATGGTATATAAAAACAGACATAACCATATCCCGACAGCAAAACTCAATGAAGAAATGCTCCCGTTGATCGAGAATTTCCCTCCCCCTGCACACAAAGGAAAATACGTAAAGATAAAATACATTACCCAAATCAAAGGCTCTTATGTACCTACATTCGTATTTTTCTGCAATCTGCCTCAGTGGGTAAAAGAACCGTATAAGCGGTTTCTCGAAAACAAGATCAGAGAAAAATGGGACTTTACAGGAACCCCTATAAACATCTTTATGAGAGAAAAATAAAATATGCCATAAATAAAAAAGTCCCGAGTTAAAATATTTCGGGACTTTTTATTTATACACTTAATAAGAATAACAGTACAAAAGGCAGATAATCTTTAAGATCCTCACGTAAACGCTTAAGGATCTGACATATTCTGTAATTTACCGTTTGTGGAGAAATATTTAACCGGCTCGCTATTTCCTTATGAGTAAGGCCATCTATTCGATTCATGTCGAATGTAATCCTGAATTCTTTAGGCATTTTATTCAAAGCATTCGAAAAAAGAGCCATTAATTCATTTTCTAAATAAAAATCGGGGTCGTCGAAAATCTCCTCGTAACGAGCGATCATATCTTGCATCACTTTGCTTTTCATCGATTCATGAGCTTGTCGGTTTAAAGCCTTATTTTTCACAATTGTAAATAAAAGTGACTTCAAAGACATTTCTGGTTTCAGATCCAAACGGTTCTCCCATAAAAACAACATGGTATCCTGCACAATCTCCTCGGCTTCATGCAACGACACATATTTGTTAGCAAAAAGGCATAATCCTTTAAAATAAAATCGGTATATCAGCTCAAAACAGGATTCGTCGCCTCTTCTTATAGCCTTTATAATTGGTTCGTTATAATTTATTATATCCTCTTTTTGCTGTAAATCCATATTTTATATAATATCCACATATATAATTCAAAGAAATCAAATATTAATTATAAGTAAAAAAATAGCACAATAATTATTCGTAAAAAAGGATAAAAATAATTTTTAGATTTTACTATCTTTGTCATTATTATGCTTATTGATTTTCGATTCTTACACATGAAAATAGATGAAAATATTCTGACCGGATACCTGACCGGATCCTTAGATAACGAGACAAAAAAAAAGGTCGAAGAATGGTATTATGCCTCGAAAGAGAATAAAGAAATTCTCGACCGGCTATATTTCACACTACGCGTCGCCACCAATGCGGCTTCAACGGACAAAATAGACACTGTTTCGGCTCTGAATGCATTGAAAAAAAAGATCAGAAACCGCAATCCGAAAAAATAAAAGATTTTTTCCGATCGCGATATAGCTTATCTGTTGCTATCCGGTTATTATTTTAGATATATCTGTAATCACCCCTTACTCCTACAGAAAATATTATTTACCACCCTTCTATTTCTTATCGGGCAACAATGCACTCTTTTGCCTATTTTCAAGTAGTTTTTACACATAATCACTATACTGCTTAATAAAAATATTCATTTACGGTTAGTATATTCATTAGCTGAAATGTAATATATTAAAGGAGGTATCCTTTGCCGGGTAATATCCATGACAAACGTTATTTAATTTGATGAATTGTTCGCTTGTATGAAACAAGAAAAGAGTTGTTAACCTGCCAGAAACACAAAATTTAATGAATAAATAATATCCTCAGAAAACTATGATAAACCAAACCAGCCACTTTTTAATTAAACAACAATTTTATGAAAAAGAAAACCTTACTGAATGCCTATGCGATAACGGTTTCAAGGAAATGGTTATCGTTTAAGTTCGGGGCAATATTGTTTTGCCTTTTTTGCAGCATTTCCGCATTTGCTAATACCGGCACGATACCCGATACGGGGGAAAACGCATCTCAGTCGATACAGCAAACCCGAGAAATTAAAGGTACTGTAATCGATCGTAACGGAGAACCCGTGATCGGGGCTAACGTTTCGGTAATTGGTACTACAACCGGAGTAAATACCGATATAAACGGTAATTTTACCCTGAATGTCAAACCGAACGATGTTTTAAAAATCTCTTTTATCGGTTACAAACCGCAAAATATCATGATTAAAAATCAATCCGAATTGCGGATCGTACTTACCGAAGACGACAAGCAGCTCGGTGAAGTCGTGGTAACAGCCATGGGTATAAAACGGAAATCGGAAACCTTGGCCTATGCAGCTGATGTTGTCGGGGGTAAAGACGTAAACGACATCAAAAGCATTAATATGATCAACTCGTTGCAAGGAAAAAGCGCGGGCCTAATCATTACGCCGAACTCCACCGGCGCCGGAGGTGCGTCTAAAATATTACTTCGGGGAAACAAATCTATTAACGGAAATAACCAGCCCTTGGTAGTTGTCGACGGTGTACCTCTCATGATGAATATAACCGGTACGCAGGTGGATAATAATTACGGAGGACAAAGGGACGGAGGCGATGCTATGTCGACCATCAATCCCGACGACATCGCATCGATTACATTACTGAAAGGTGCCTCTGCCGCAGCATTGTACGGTGCTGTTGCTGCTAACGGAGCAATCATGATTACAACCAAATCGGCACAAGCCGGGAAAGTAAGCATCAATGTTTCCAGTAACACGACGATCGAAAATCCGATGGTACTTCCCGAATTCCAGAATAGTTACGGAGTAAGCAATAACGGAACCTACAGTTGGGGCGACAAACTCGATACGAAAGCGCCCAACTACCTCAAAGATTTTTTCCGTACCGGTGTGACAACCAATAACTCGATTGCCCTGAATGGAGGGAACGAAAATATACAAGCTTATTTTTCTTACGCCAACGTGGCATCCAACGGCATTACTCCCGAAAACAACTACATGAGCCATACGTTCAATTCTAAAGTCGGTTTCAATCTGTTTAAACAGATACATGTAGATTTTAACGCGAAATACGTCAACCAGCATGTGAAAAACCAACCCGCATCGGGTTATTTATGGAATCCCCTCACCGGGGCCTATCTTTTCCCCCGAGGTGAAGACTGGAACGGATATAAAAACCAGTACGAGGTATACGACCCTGCCCGAGGAATTAAAGTACAAAACTGGACAAACACGGGACAGCAGCAATTCGGTAATCCTTACTGGGTACTTAATCGCATGACTCCCATATCGGATCGTAACCGCTACGAATTCGGCGGATCGGTTACGTGGGATATTACCAAAGACCTGAACATCGGGGGACGCCTCAAATACGAAAAAGGAGACGAGCATTTCGTACACAACGCTTATGCGTCGAGCGTCGGAAACCTCTATCCGATGGGACGCATGAAAGACAATCGTTCTTCGAGCGAACAATTATACGGAGACGTGCTGGTAAATTACAGTCATAAATTCAATGAAATCTCTCTGTCGGCAACCGCAGGATCGAGTTTTACACAAACCCAAACCGTCTTTAACGAATTGTGGGGAGAAGGTTCGCAATTCCAGATGAACGATGGAAAACCCAGCGGAAATATTTACTACCCAAATATCTTTACTCCCAACAACTACTATAGCAATATAGCCCGGATCGGAGAAAAATGGCAGACCAAAAAACGCATTAATTCGGTATTCGCCACAGCGCAAATCGGGTATCACGACGGATTATTCCTCGATCTTACGGCCCGTAACGACTGGTCTTCGACACTTGCATTTACCGACGACGTATCCTTCTTCTACCCGTCGGTAGGAGGAAGTTTTCTGCTCAATAAATTTGTCGATATGGGAGAAAAGGTAGACCTCGTGAAATTCAGAGCCTCTTATTCTATCGTAGGTAACGATGTCCCCCTGTATGTAACCAACCTGTTATATACCCTCGGCGCCAATGGTGAGCTAACGCCTCCCGAAAAAGCTCCCTTTAAAACATTGAAACCCGAAAAAACAAACTCTTTCGAAGTCGGGTTCGACGGTACCTTCCTCGATTACCGGCTTAATGTAAGCTTTACTTATTATAAGAGTAATACCCGAAACCAATTCTTCGCTGTTTCAGCGCCTTTCGAAACCGGACTTCGCAGCCGGTACGTAAACGCTGGAAATGTACAGAACCAAGGGGTTGAAGCGACTGCAGGATGGATATCTCAGTTTACCCCCAATTTCAGTTGGAGTACCGACCTGAATTTCTCTTATAACGATAATAAAATCATAGAACTGGTAGATGAACTGCCCAACGGACTGGAAATAAAGAATTTCGGGGGAGCCAGTGTACGACTCACCGAAGGAGGAAGCTATGGCGACTTATACGTGAGACAACTGAAGCGCGACGAAAACGGTAAACCGTTGATGAACGATAAAGGCGAGCCCATTCTGGGTGGCGACGCGACAGCCGACCTGAAATATGTGGGTAATATGAACGCGAAAGTTAACATGGGTTGGAACAATACGTTCCGCTACAAAGATTTTACCCTTTCGTTCTTAATCGACGCGAAATTCGGGGGTAAAGTACTCAGTATGACCGAAGCCACATTAGACGGCTGGGGTGTATCCAAACGTTCGGGTGACGCCCGCGATAACGGTGGAGTTACCGTCGATGGTGTTACATTCGATCCGCAGAAATACTACAGTACCACCGGCAATACCAATTTCAACAGTCCTTATGCCGTAGAGAATTATGTATATGACGCGACAAATATTCGGTTGAGAGAAATGTCGTTCGGTTACACCTTCCGTAATCTTTTCGGTATAGGAAAGAACCTCACCGCGGCTATTATCGGAAGAAACCTCTTTTTCTTCTATAAAAAAGCGCCCATGGATCCCGATATTTCGGCCAGTACTCTTAACGGTATGCAGGGAGTGGATATGTTCTCGCTTCCTACCTCCCGCAGCTTCGGACTTAATATAAAATTAAACTTTTAATATCGATAAATCATGAAAAGAAATAAAATCCTCCGATATACGCTTCTGCTCGTTTTTGCCATTGGCGGCAGCAGTATCCTGACCGGTTGCACCGACGATTTCGAAGACATGAATACCAATAAGGTTCAAGTAGATCCCGACGATCTGCCGTTCAGTTCGCAGTTTATGACTCCTATGACCTATTGTTACCCGCCGCAACAAAACCGTTTTCAGTTTTGGACCAACCTGAGTATCGATTACTACGGTGGGTATTTCATGACGCCGAACGGAAACTTTACAAACGGCGATTACGGAGAAAACAGAGGACACAGCGGCGGTATGGGCGAAGTATATTATTTATATATCTTAAACAATACTTCCCGCCTGATAAAATCGTGTGAACAGCAAGGATATAACGGTCTGGCCGGTGTCATGCGCATCGTACAAGCATACGGAACTCAGATGATGACCGATACCTACGGTCCCATCGCGTATTCGTCGGTAATTAACCAGACGCCTTCCACATCGACTTTCCCGTACGATAAGCAGGAAGATATTTATAACAGTATGTTTACCGACATCGATAAAGCCATCGCCGATATAAAAGCCACCACTTCAACCGAAGAATTAGGTATTTTAAAAGCTGCAGATTATTGGTGCGGTGGAAATAAAGACCTGTGGTTAAAAGTGGCGAATACATTGAAACTGAGATTGGCCATGCGTATCGTGAAAGTAAAACCTCAAATAGCCGAAACAAAAGCGGTAGAAGCAGTAACCGACGGCGTACTTACCAGTGCCGACGGGGATATTACGATAAACAAGAATCTCGAAAACGAACTCTGGCTGATGTTCGACTGGGGAGATTGCCGCTTTAATGCCAGCTTGGTAACGATGATGACAGGATTTAAAGACCCGAGACTACCCCTATACATGACGAAAAATATAAATGCGGTCATGAAACTCGACGCAAAGCCTGATCCGGATACCGGAAAGTACCAAAAATCAGATACTCTGGTTGAAAAAGGAACAAAATATTTGGGAATACGTATAGGCAGTGGATTACCCCCCAAACCAAATCCGTGGAGCAACTTCTCGGGATGGTTACCGGCATCGTCATATACCATGCCGTTACCCATTATGAAAGTAGCCGAGGCCTATTTCTTACGGGCAGAAGGAGCCCTGAGAGGCTGGAATATGGGAGGTACGGCAGGAGATCTGTACAATGAAGGTATCAAAGTATCTTTAAATAACGAACTCAAATACCGAGGTTCTTATGCCGGTATTACCGCATATCCTCCAAGCGCGGTTACCGATTATATCAACGGCACTACAGGCCAGGATAATTATGTGGATCCCGTGGATGACAATCTTAGCATAAATGCATTAAATACTCTCGGTGTAAAATGGGACGAAGGGGCATCGAACGAAGAAAAATTGCAACGTATTATTACGCAAAAATGGTTGGCGCTATTCCCCTTATCAAATGAAGCATGGGCCGAATATCGCCGTACCGGATACCCGAAACTTTTCCCCGTTAAGTTTAATGAGAGCAATGGCGCTGTAAATACCGACAAACAGATACGTCGCTCAATCTACGGCGGTAACGAATACAATACCAATGAAGCTGAATTACTGAAAGGAATTGAATTATTGAATCAGGAAAATTCCGATTCGGAATTCAGTGGCGATAAAGGAGGTACACGAGTTTGGTGGGATCGTGCCGACAAAGGAAATTTCTGATTCTATCCGAATAATAAAAAAAGCTGTAGATATCTACAGCTTTTTTTGTTATTTAAAATTTAAAAATCCTATATCTTTAAAAACATTATATCTCACATGTTGACAAGGATTCGATCATTTTATGTTAAAAAAGAATAGAGCAGCTCCCTCCCGGAACCACTCTATCAACATCCTTTTTTTGTTATCTTCGCTCAAATTACTCAGCTACAACAGCAGAGTCGGCAACAACAGCGGCACTGTCAACAGTAGCTGCAGAATCAACAACAACTTCTTCTTGTACAGATACAGAGTCGATCATTACAGAATCAGATGTAGAAGCGTTGCCTCCAGTTTTAGATGAACAAGCTGCAAATGACATAGCAAATGCAACAGCGAAGAACAAGACTAACTTTTTCATTTTCTTTAAATTAAATATAAAACAATAAATTATTGCTTCAAAAACGACTCAAAGGTATGCATTATTTTTTAATGTTATGCTTTATAACAGATTTTTTTTTCGAAAAAGTTCATTTTTTTTTCAGGTAAAGATAAAATCCTCTTTTACCGAGTATAAAGATACCTTTTTATACTTCTTTTAGGTGTTTTTTCGAACTCTGTCGGATACAATTGAATCGAAGTAATATTCTCAAAAGGAGCAACTTCTTTATTCAGATTTTTTCTTATTTCTTCCATCGCTACAGGCAGATCCTCATTCGCAATACCGTAATCATCTACAGCTTCATAATCGGGATACACGAGCGCCACGAGTTTTCCATCTCTTTCTACCACGAGACTCTCGAGGATAAAAGGCATATTATTCAATTTTGCCTCTATGGCTTCAGGATATATATTCTGCCCGTTCGGACCCAGAATCATCGTTTTATATCGGCCTTTAATAAATATGGTATCATCTTCGCTTATAGTTCCCATATCCCCGGTATGTAGCCAACCGTCGGCATCGAGCACAGCATCGGTTGCATCCTGATTCTTATAATAACCTTTCATTACGTTTTCACCTTTTACGCAAATCTCACCAGGGATATTATAAGGATCATCCGAGTCGATACGCACTTGCATATAACCTTGCAGAATACGCCCTGAGGAGGTAGGTACAAACTGAGTATAATGAGTATAACTAATAAGAGGGCCGCATTCAGTCATTCCGTAACCCACGGTGAACGGAAATTTTATTTTATATAAAAAAGCCTCCACTTCCTGGTTAAGCGGGGCACCCCCTACGATGACCTGTTCGAAACGGCCACCAAAAGCATCGACAAGTTTTTTCCGTACCTGCGAATAAATCTGACTATCGAGGATAGGCACATTTAATGCCCACTTCAACGACCGTTTATTCAACATAGGCATAATTTGCTTTCGATATATCTTTTCGAGAATAAGCGGAACACAAATAATGAGATTGGGCTTTACTTCTTCCAGCGCCTTCAACAAAATTTTGGGTGAAGGAATTTTTCCCAGTAAAGTGATATGAGTACCTACAGCTAACGGTACCAGCAAATCGAAAGCACAACCGTAAGCATGCGCCAGCGGTAAGAATGACAAACATTTACTTCCTCTGAAATGCAAACCCGAATCGATACCGAACATCACGTTACCGGCAAGATTATTACCCGTAAGCATAACGCCCTTACTGAATCCCGTCGTCCCCGACGTATAATTTATCAAGACGACTTTATCATTATCTAAATCGGCATATTTTACATCATCGGGAGCAAAGCCTTTTGGGTATTTCGCTTTAAAATATCGATCGATATCGGTAAGGTCTTTTGCGATTTTTTCACCATCGCGCTGATCGAGACAACTGAAATCCGATAGAGAAATCGCAGCTCGTAAATGTCCGAGTTTTTCTACTTCGACATTCTCCCAAATAAGATCACCGAGAAATAAAAGAACCGAATCGGAATGATTGACAATATGATGTATATCATTCGCATTGAAATCTTGCAATATGGGAACGACAATACCTCCATAAGTTATTACCGACATAAATGCGATACACCATCGCGGTGTATTACGACCTACGATAGCAATTTTATCACCCCGCCGTATCTGGCAACGCTGATACAAAATATGCAATCGAGCGATTTCTTCAGCTACCTGGCGATACGTAAAGGTTTCCCGCGTATTATAATCGGTGAGAGCGGGAAAGTCCCAACTCTCTTTAAAACCTTTCTCGTAAATCTTAATAAAATTCTCCCCTACCATATGTATGTTACAAATTTAGGTTACTATTACAAATATAACCATTAAGATTGTAATTTCTCATATAATATCCCAAAGGAATGTTATGAAAAGAAGTAATATAAGCTAAAATCACTAACTTTGTGTTTTCATATAATCGATCCTTTACATCAATAAATGACAGATAATAATATATTCGAGAACAAAACGGCTGCCTATTATACCTTGGGGTGCAAACTTAATTTTGCCGAAACTTCAACCATCGGCAAAATACTCGAAGAAAACGGGATACGTAAAATTCATCCGGGAGAAAAAGCGGATATTTGCATTGTCAATACCTGTTCGGTAACCGAACTGGCCGACAAAAAGTGTCGCCAGACAATACGGCGTATCGCTAGGCAACATCCCGACGCATTTATTGTCGTCACCGGTTGTTATGCCCAATTAAAACCCGAAGAAATAACTCATATCCCCGAAGTCGATCTGGTATTAGGTGCCGAACAAAAACTGAATATTCTCAACTATCTCGGTGACTTGCATAAAAAAAATGACGGAAGCACGATCATTACTACAAAGAGTAACGATATCAAGTCTTTCAGTCCTTCGTGTTCACGTGGCGACCGTACTCGTTATTTTCTGAAAGTACAGGATGGATGCGATTACTTCTGCACATACTGTACGATTCCCTTTGCAAGAGGAAGAAGCCGTAACGGATCTATAGCCGACATGGTAACTCAGGCAAAACAAGTAGTCGCAAACGGTGGAAAAGAAATCGTACTCACCGGAGTCAACATCGGAGATTTCGGACAATCTACTAACGAAACGTTTTTCGATCTCATAAAAGCTCTCGATCAGGTAACAGGTATCGAAAGGTACCGGATATCATCGATTGAACCGAATCTGCTTACTGATGAAATAATCGATTATGTCGCGATTTCGCATCGATTTGCACCTCATTTTCACATACCGCTTCAGTCGGGAAGCGATGAAGTACTCAAACTCATGCACCGCCGATACGATACCGCATTGTTTGCTGACAAAATTAAAAAAGTAAAACAAACGATTCCCGACGCATTTATAGGTGTTGATCTTATCGTTGGAGTTAGAGGTGAGACCGAAGCATTATTCGAGGAGGCGCACCGTTTCGTTTCCAGCCTCGGTATATCCCAATTGCATGTATTTACTTACTCCGAACGCCCCGGCACGCAAGCACTCAAAATAGAGCATGTTGTTTCTCCTGAAGAAAAACACGAACGTTGTCGACGTATGCTCGATATCTCGGTCGATAAACTACATGAATTCTATCGTTCTCAACAAGGTAAAATACGACCTGTCTTATTCGAACATCCAAAGAAGGGATTGCCGATGCATGGCTTCACCGACAATTATATACGGGTAGAATTACCTTATGATAAATCACTGGTAAATGAAACACGCCATGTAGTTTTAGGCGATTTCAACGAAACAGGAGATGCCTTACTTTGTTCAATCGTAAACTGACAAGGTTATATGAAAAAAGAAACAGTCGAAAATATCCTATATTCTCCGCTCTACCTTTATTTCTGGTTGCACGCACTTCTTCCGTTGCAAATACTTTATGTATTCTCCGATATTTTATTTTATCCCCTTTATTATATCGTTCGGTACCGTCGAAAAATAGTATTCGAGAACATAAGAAACTCGTATCCCGAAAAAGAGATAAAAGAAATACGACGTATGGAAAAAGCATTTTACCATCACTTTTGCGACTACATTGTAGAGACCATAAAGCTATTACATATTTCCGATGATGAAATGAGAAAAAGAGCTCGTTTCTTCGATACCGATAAATTCGACAAAGCGACGTCAGAAGGTAAATCCTGCCTCGTTTATTTAGGACATTACGGAAACTGGGAATGGGTACCGTCAGTAACATTATGGATGAAAAACTCGTCATCGGTCGTTTCAGCTCAGATATACCGGCCACTCAACAATAAATGGTTCGACCGTTTTTTCCTGAAACTCCGTAGCAGATTCGGTTCCTACTGTATTCCCAAACAAGATACGTTACGAGAAATAATACGGTTTAAACGTTCCGGGAAGCCCTCGATAACAGGGTTTATGGCCGACCAAACACCCTCACCGGCTAACATTCATTACTGGACAATTTTTTTAGGACAGGATACTCCGGTTCTCACTGGAGTAGAGAAAATAGCACGTAAGGTAAATTTTCAGGTCTTTTATTTCGATGTTGAAAAAGTTAAACGGGGTTATTATAAAATAACAATTCGCGAGGTAGAATTGGAACCTGACAAAACCGAAGATTTCCAGATCACCGAAAAGTATGTCCGTATGATGGAAAATACCATAAACAGAGCTCCCGAATACTGGCTTTGGACACATAAACGTTGGAAACATAAAGCGCTGCATCATATCCATAAAACTCATTAAAGATTTTTACTTTGAAAAAAGTCGCTGTCGTCATATTAAACTGGAACGGTCTCAAATTAATGTCTGAGTACCTACCCTCTGTTTACAGGAATACCCCATCCGAAATGGCAGATGTCGTAGTCGCCGATAACGGTTCCGACGATGGTTCCGTACAATGGGTGCGACAACATTTCCCGCAAGTAAGAATCATTGCATTCGATCGAAATTACGGATATGCCGAAGGGTATAATCGGGCTTTGTCTATGCTCGATGAAGAATATGTCGTTTTACTAAATTCCGACGTTGAGACTCCCGAAAATTGGTTGGAACCGATGGTTGCATTCATGGATAAGCATTCCGATATTGCTGCTTGTCAACCCAAATTACATGCTGTTCGTAATAAAAATTATTTTGAATATGCCGGTGCGGCCGGGGGCTATATCGATCGATTAGGCTATCCTTTTTGTCGGGGACGCATATTCGATACGGTTGAAGAAGACAATGGACAATACGACACAGTTACCGATATTTTCTGGGCTACCGGAGCATGCCTGTTTATTCGACGAGAAATTTATATAGAAGCCGGAGGTCTCGATCCGTTTTTCTTCGCCCACATGGAAGAAATAGATCTTTGCTGGAGAATACATCTTTTAGGAAAACGTATCGTAACAGTTCCCGACAGCATCGTTTATCATCTCGGAGGGGCAACTCTCGATACTTCGAATCCCCGAAAGACGTATCTGAATTTTAGAAACAATCTCTTAATGCTTCACAAAAATCTTCCGGTTAAAGAAGGTCGGAAATTGCTTTTTACACGTCGCTTATGGGACACTGCCGCTATGTTGATGTTCTTACTGAAAGGAGAATGGAAAAATGTAAAAGCGATATGGAAAGCTCATTGTGATTTTCGCCAAGACAGGAAAAAATATACCCGCCATCCCCAGAAAAACCTATTAAGAGTTTTTCCCCAGACAAATAGAAATATCACTATCGACTATTTCTTAAAACGAAAAAAAGTGTACTAATTCTCCCCGAGACTATTAAAAGGCATAATCAGGATTTTTTGCATCCAGTAAACATTACAGGCTCTTTTTTTTTGAAAAGTAAACGGTCGAATGATAATCCAGGAAAATAGGATTTCTATCAGAGAGCGCAGATAAAAAAAATAAAGGAAGTAAAGCCG